>JAHJPT010000345.1 GCA_018819685.1 Alphaproteobacteria bacterium | reverse complement strand
GGTCGGCCACCGCCTGCGCATCGCGGATATCGTCGCCCGCGCAGCAGGCGCCCTTGCGCCCCGTCGCAGCGCCGTAATCGAACAGCTGCAGCGTGATCCCGATCACCTGCGCACCGCTGCGGGCGGCCAATGCGGCCACCACCGAACTGTCGACCCCGCCCGACATGGCGACGACGATCCGGCACTGGGCGGCGGGGCGCGGCAGATCGAACAGCGCGGCGGCGTCCCCGGGACGGGTCAAGGGATCGCGGATGGATCCGTCCGGGCGTCCGGCATCGGGCGCGGAAACATCGGTGTCGGAATAATCGGCGTGGGAAACGGGGGTCATGGGCCGCAGCCCTTACACCGCCGCGCGCTCGCTGGCCAGCGAGGCGGGTGCAGCCCTGCGGGGGGCACTCGCAGAGTCACGGGAGCGAGTCACGGGAGCCGGCGTCGCAGGACCCGCGAAGCGCGCGGCGCAAGCCGCCGAGCCAGGGCCAATATGTTTCACGGACTGTTTACCACATCGACCTATATCTCGACCTCATGTTCGAGGGTCACATCAAGCCATCGCAAGCGGTCGCCCCAGGCGAACAGCGCGAATCGCAGCATTTGCACCAGTTGCGCTGGACGGATCTGGTCGCGCGCCTAGCCGCGACTCGTGACCTGCGCGAGGAGATGGGACACACGGGCGAGGCGGGGTTCGCCGGATTTTCGGCCTCGCTTCCCGAACTCGGCGAAAAAGGTAAATGCGACGGTAACCAGGATATTTTAAGGCATGGCAAATTCACCGGCTCTAAGCCTGCAGCCGCCGCGAACGATGCGGCCCAAGTCGACCGGGACGACACATGATTGAGAACCAAGACATCCGCCCAGCACAGGTCATCGGTCCGCTCGGAGAACCGCTGACGATCGCCGATCTCCCCTCGCCCCAGACCAAGCGCTGGGTCGTGCGGCGCAAGGCCGAGGTGGTCGCTGCGGTCAATGGCGGTCTGCTGACCATCGACGAGGTGCTCGAACGCTACGGCCTGACGCTGGAGGAGTTCGCCTCCTGGCAGCGTGCGGTCGACCGCTCGGGCATGCAGGGCCTGCGCGTGACCCGCATCCAGCACTATCGCGATCTCTACGAACGCCAGCTCAAGTACTGACCGGCGCCGCCGGTACAATGGCGACAAATAAAGGTTCTCGCAGCGCTGCGGGAACCTTTGTCTTGTCCACTCGATAGTCCCCCTGTAACCCGACACCCTGGGAAGTAACCCGGCACTCTGGGAACCGTTTTTCCTGCACGCTCGTTTAGGCAGCATCGGAAAAAGCGAATAATAAATACAACAGGAGGAATACGATGGGTTGGATTATCGCGATTATCGTTGGCGGAATCATCGGCTGGCTCGCCAGTCTCGTGATGAACCGTGATGCCTCGATGGGCATCTTCTGGAATATCGTCGTCGGTATCGTCGGTGCCTTGATCGGGGCCCTGATCGGCGGCGGCGGCATTGGCGGACTGGCGGCCTTCAACCTGTGGAGCCTGGTTGCGGCCTTCATTGGTGCGCTGGTGCTGCTCGGGATCGCCAATCTCGTTCAGCGTGGGCGCGTCCGCTAGACCCGCAGCGCAACCGCAAACGTTACAGACATTTCAGGGCGGCTGACTTCGGGTCAGCCGCCCTTTTCACGTCCGCAATCCACGTCCGCAGTCCAGCGCCGGCGGGATTGCGCGGCACGCCGCTCGTGGTTCTGCCATTGTCGCCCGTCGAACGGCTGATTGCCCTTCCTCGCGGCCGCAGGTAAGGCGAGGGCGAACTGCTCCTTGCACCAACCGACATAGTCGAGTAACACACCTGCAGGGCAAGCAAGCCAGGGCATTAGGCGCGATGAACTACGAGACGAGCATAACGGGCGAGGGGGATCGCCCCCTGACCAGCGATCCGGCCGGCGAGCTGGACGCGTTGGAGGGCGAAAACCGCAAGCGGAACCGGCGGCGGCTGTTCATCGGGATCGGCATCGTCATCGCCGCGCTGATCGCGGCGGCGGTCGCTTGGCAGATGACGAGTTCGGAAGCCGTGCCGGTTGCCGATCGCGACAGCCAATTGCCCGCGGTGAGCGTGATCGCTCCCGGCCAGACCACGGTGGAGGGCGAGATTACCGCCACCGGAACGCTCGCCGCGCGCCGGGAAATGCCGGTCGGGGTCGTCGGCGAAGGCGGTCGGGTCGTGTCGGTGCCCGTCGATGCGGGCGACTGGGTCCGCCAGGGCCAGGTGCTTGCGGTGATCGATCGCTCGGTCCAGTCGCAGCAGGTCCGCAGCGCCCGCGCGCAGATCGAAGTGGCGCGTTCCGAGGCCAATCTCGCGCAGGCCAATCTCGATCGGGCGCTGCAGCTCGTGGAACGCGGGTTCATCTCTACGGCCGATGTCGACCGCCTCACCGCCACACGAGACGGTGCGGTCGCGCGGCTCGGCGTCGCGCAGGCGCAGCTCGGCGAACTTCAGGCGCGCAACGAGCGGCTCAACATCGTAGCCCCCGCCGCCGGGCTGGTGCTGGCGCGCAATGTCGAACCGGGCCAGACCGTGAGCGCGGGCTCCGCACCGCTGTTCCAGATCGCGCGCGGCGGAGAGATCGAGATGCTCGCGCAGGTCGGCGAGACCCAGCTGAGCAATCTTTCGACCGGCGTGCGCGCCGAAGTGACCCCGGTGGGCAGCGAGAAGACCTATATCGGCCAGGTATGGCAGCTGTCGCCGACCATCGATCCCCAGGACCGCCAGGGCACCGCGCGGATCGCGCTGTCCTACGAACCCGGTCTGCGTCCGGGCGGTTTCGCGACCGCACGGATCGCCAGCGGGACGGTGGTGGCGCCGGTGCTGCCCGAATCCGCGGTGCTGTCCGATGACGAGGGCAGCTTCGTCTATATCATCGGTTCCGACAACACGGCGCAGCGCCGCTCGGTGACCACCGGTTCGGTGACCCCCCGGGGCATCGTCATCACCGAAGGCCTGACCGGGAGCGAACGCGTCGTGCTGCGGGCCGGGGGCTTCCTGACTCCGGGCGAGACGGTCAATCCCCAGCTGGTCGAAAACGGCGGGGCCTGACGCGCGATGAATTTCCAGAACATCTCCGCGTGGTCGATCCGCAACCCGGTCATACCGCTGGTCATATTTACCGCGCTGTTATTCGCCGGTCTGCTGAGCTTCAAGCAGATGGATGTCGTCAACAATCCCGACATCGAATTTCCTGCCGTCAACGTCTCGATCTCGCAGCCCGGCGCCGCGCCGACCGAGATCGAGAACCAGATCACCCAGCGCGTCGAGTCCGCGGTGCGGTCGATCAACGGCGTGAAGACGATCAATTCGACCGCCAGCGAAGGCAATTCCAACACCTTCATCGAATTCGAAATCGGCATCGATCCCAATGATGCCGTCGCCGAGGTCAAGAACGCGGTCGACACCGTGCGCGGCAGCCTGCCCGAAGGCATTCTCGAGCCGCGCGTCTCCAAGGAGGAGATCGCCGGCGGCTTCCTGGCGATCTACGCGGTCGAAGCCGACGATATGACGATCGAACAGCTCAGCTGGTTCATCGACGACGTCGTCGCCAAGCGGCTGCTCAGCGTCGAGGGGATGGCCCAAGTCAACCGCTTCGCCGGGGTCGACCGCGAGATCGAGGTGATCCTCGATCTCGACCGGATGCAGGCCTATGGCGTGACCGCCAGCCAGATCAACCAGGTGCTGCGCTCGACCAACATCGATGCTGCGGGCGGGATGACCGAGGTGGGCGGCACCCGCCAGTCGGTGCGCGTGCTTGGCAGCAGCGAGACCGCCTACGAACTGGGCCAGCGCCAGATCCAGCTGGGCAATGGCACCACCGTCCAGCTGTCCGATGTCGCCACCGTCCGCGATGGCTATTCCGAACGCACTTCCATCAGCAAGGTTCGCGACAAGGAAGTCGTCAATTTCGCGATGTCGCGCGCCAAGGGCGCGTCGGACGTGACCACCTTCGATCTCGCGGTCGAAGAAATCGCCGCGATCGAGGCGGAGAACCCCGGCGTCACCTTCGTCCCGCTGTTCAACACCGTCAAATACACGCTCGAGCAATATGAAAGCTCGATGGCGGCGATGATCGAGGGCGCCGTCCTGGCGGTCGTGGTGGTGTTCTTCTTCCTGCGCGACTGGCGCGCCACCGCGATCTCAGCGGTCGCAATCCCGCTGTCCGCGATCCCGACCTTCTGGTTCATGGATCTGCTCGGCTTCAATTTGAACCAGCTTTCGCTGCTTGCGCTGGGGCTGGTCGCGGGCGTGCTCGTCGACGATGCCATCGTCGAGATCGAGAACATCGTCCGGCACATGCGCATGGGCAAATCCGCCTATCAGGCCTCGATCGACGCCGCCGACGAGATCGGCCTGCCGGTGGTCGCGACCAGCTTCTGCATCGTCGCGGTGTTCCTGCCGGTCGGGCTGATGCCCGGCATCCCCGGCCAGTTCTTCAAGAATTTCGGCATCACGGTGGTGATCGCGGTGCTGATGTCGCTCGCGGTGGCGCGGCTCATCACCCCGATGCTGGCGGCCTATTTCCTCAAGGCCAAGGGCCATGCGGAACACGGCGAAGGCCCGTGGATGGACCGCTACATGCGGGTCCTCGAATGGACGCTCAACCGCGGCAAGATGTTCGCGCGCCGCGAATCGGTCGAGCCCCCGCGCCACCGCTTCGTCTATGCGCTGAGCCTGCTGGTCACGGTGCTCGCGATGCTGGGTCTCGCCGCCTTTACCGTGTTCTGGATCTACGGCCTCGTCTCGGGTTTCGACGTTCCCACCGTCATGGGCAATGCGGTTACGCCCGCGGGTGCCGACCCCAACGATCAGGGCATGGCGTTTTTCCTGGTCGAGAAGCTGTTCGCCATTCTCGAGTTCGCCATCGCGCTGGGCGCGGGCTTCCTCGCCGCGCTGCTGGTGCTGCAAGTGGGTCGCCTGCTGACTTTTCTTGCCGGCACAAGGATGCGGAACAGCTGGCGCTACCTGTCGGCGCGGTTCCTCGACCATCGCATCTGGATGGTCGGGATCGGCTATTTCGCGCTGCTGCTGACCATCTTGCTGTTCATGAACGTGCCCGCCCAGTTCCAGCCGCTCACCGACAGCGAAAACTCGCGGATCGAGATCGAGATGGTGCCAGGAACCACGCTCGAGACGACCGAGCGGGTGACCGATCGGGTCGCCACGCTGCTCTATGAGCAGCCCGAGGTCGATCTGGCGCTCGAGCGGGTTCGCGAAGGGCAGGCCACGCTCTACATCACGCTCAAGGAAGATCGCGAGCGCACCTCGATCGAGTTCGAGCGCAGTCTCGCTCCCGCTCTTTCGCAGATCCCCGATGCGCGGGTCCGATTCGCCTCGCAATCGGGCGGCTTCGGCAGCGGGCGCGACATGACGGTCATGCTGGTCGGCTCCGACCCCGAACTGCTCGAGCAGTCCGCGGCGACTCTGGTCGAGCAGATGAAGGGGATCGACATGCTGGTCGCTCCGCGGATCAGCGCCGATATAAACCGCCCCGAACTGATCATCGAACCGCGCACCGATCTCGCAGCCGAACTGGGCGTCACCACCGCCGAACTCAGCCGGACGATCCGCATCGCTACGATGGGCGAGATCGAGCAGAACGCGGCGAAATTCTCGCTGTCCGACCGCCAGATCCCGATCCGGGTCAAGCTGCCCGAACTGTCGCGCGAAAGCCTGGTGACCATCGAGAACCTGCCGGTCCAGACCCGCAGCGGCGGCACCGTCCCGCTGTCGCGGGTCGCCGAGATCAGCTTCGGTTCGGGCCCGACCACGATCCAGCGCTACAACCAGAACCGCCGCGTGCTGGTCGGCGCCGATCTTGCGCAAGGCGTCATCAAGGGCGAGGCGCAGGCGGAAATCGACGAACTTCCGGTGCTCCAGAACCTGCCGCAGGGCGTCGCCCGCGATGTGGTCGGCGAAGACGAGTGGCAGGCGGAGATGCTCAACAGTCTCGTCATCGCGATCCTCTCGGGCTTCCTGCTGGTCTTCGCGGTGCTGGTGCTGCTCTACAAGCGGCTGATGAGCCCGCTGGTCAACATGACCTCGCTGCTGCTCGCGCCGCTGGGCGGCATCTTCCTGGTCTGGATCATCGGTCAGCCGCAATCGATGCCGGTCTATATCGGGGTCCTGCTCTTGCTGGGGATCGTCTCCAAAAACTCGATCCTGCTGATCGATTTCGCGATCGAGGCGATGGCCGACGGCAAGCAGAAGTTCGAGGCGATCATGGATGCCGGGCACAAGCGCGCGCAGCCGATCGTGATGACCACGGTGGCGATGACCGCGGGCATGGTCCCGGTCTCGCTCTCGGGCGTGTTCGGCTCGGGCGATGGCGCATTCCGCGCACCGATGGGAACGATGGTGATCGGCGGACTGATTCTCTCGACCGTGCTGACCTTGCTGATCGTGCCTGCGGGATTCAGCCTCGCGGACGGACTCGAACGGCGGCTCGGACCCTGGTTGCGCCAGCGCTTCCTGACCTATCGCCCGGGCGACGAAGACGGCGAACCGCGCGAAGGGGAGGTCGCTCCTGCCGAGTGAGAAGTCCCGCGGCGGAAGGTTTTTGACGGCCCTGTCGCGCGCCGCCCAAGGCGAGATGCAGGGCGAAATGCCGACCCCCGACCGCGTCCGCCGGATGCGCTGGACCGCGACCGGCCTGCTGGTGGCGATGGCCGCGGTGTTCATCCTCTCGGGCCGCTATCTCGATCTGCATCCCGCCTGGGGCTATGTCCACGCCTTCGCCGAAGCGGCGATGGTCGGCGGTCTGGCCGACTGGTTCGCGGTGACCGCGCTGTTCCGCCATCCGCTCGGCCTGCCGATCCCGCACACCGCGATCATCCCGCAGAACAAGGACCGCATCGCCGACACCATGGCGCAGTTCCTGCGCGAGAATTTCCTCACGCCCGCGGTGGTGGCGCGGCGGATGCGGGCAATGAATTTGGCGCAGGCGGTCGGGCGTTATCTGACCGAGCCCGGCGAACAGGGCGGCTCGCGAATCCGCGCCGGCGCCGGCGATCTGCTCGTCGAGGTGCTCGAATCGCTCGATCCCGACAGGCTCGGTGGGCAGGTGCGCAGCGCGCTCAAGACCGGGCTCGACCGGATCGAGGTGGCTCCGCTGCTGGGCCAGATGCTCGAGGCGATGATCGCCGACGGACGCCACCGGCCGCTGATCGACAGCATCATCCGTTGGGCGGGGCTGGTGCTGGAAGACAATGAAGACATGGTCCGCGCGATGATCAACCAGCGCGCCAACGCATTGCTTCGCTTCACGGGGCTCGACGAGCGGCTGGCCAATTCGGTGCTCGACGGGCTCTACCGGATGCTCGCCGAGGTGCTGATCGATCCCGAGCATCCGCTGCGCGCCAAGGTCGAGCACGGGCTGGCGGATCTCGCGCGGAGCCTGCGCGAGGATCCCGAGATGCAGGCCAAGGTCGAGCGGATGAAGCGCGAGATGCTCGACAATCCCGCCATCGCGACCTGGTGGCAGGGGGTCTGGGAACGGCTGCGCCACAGGCTGATCGAGATGGTCCGCGGCGACGGGGCCGGGGCGATGCCGGGGCGGCTCACCGAGAGCCTCGCCGAAATGGGCACCGCGCTGCGCGACGATCCGCGCCTCCAGCAACAGGTCAACCGCTTCGCCCGCCGCACTGCGGTGGGGCTGACCTCGCGCTATGGCGGGCAGATCGTCAGGCTGGTCTCCGAAACCGTGCGCGGCTGGGACGCCAGCACGATCACCGGCCGGGTCGAAAGCGCGGTCGGTCGCGACCTGCAGTTCATCCGCATCAACGGCACGCTGGTCGGCGGGCTGGTGGGGCTGACGCTTCATTTTCTGGGTGGTGTGTTTTCGTGAGGGCCCTCGGGAAGTTTGCTTCCAGACGATCGCAAGAGGACCCGAGAGGTGCTAATCGCTTCCCCAGCGCCCGCCATGCGCATCGGCGGTCCAAGGGTCGTATTGCGATAGGGTAAGCGAAAGGGAATAGACCGATGCCATGGGCTTACCATCGCGATCGGTTGCCGGATCGAACTGCATATCCTTGATGTCTTGGCACACGTCTGGCTCCAGTCCGCCGGACGAGAGCGCATACTCATGATGGCAATTGGTCACGGAGCCTTCGCTTGTGACGATTGCCCGGACGCGGAGAAGCGATTTATGCCCCTCATTCCCCGGCGTACTCGTGAGCTTGTGGTGGAGACGCCGGAAATACAGTCTTTCATCGGGCATCTTCGGCGGTCGGTGATAGGTGCTATGAGCCTCCGCATCCAAGCCCCATTCGAGAAGTAAGTCGTGCGAACAGGCATTGAGGGCCTCCAGAGGGGCTTTCATATTGCCTGTCTCGAAGGACACGATGGTGGTTGATCGCTGGAGGACGATACGTTCTACCAGATCGGCGGCGGCGGGATCGACCGCTGCCACACGTGATTGGCGGTCTTCCTCGGGAGAAAGATCATCGTCGATCGAGATGCCGCCAAGAAGGATCGCATTGTCATATCCGGCGATCTCGTATTCCAGCGGGTTGATCGTTACCATTTCGAGATCCGAGCGCATTCCGCCGTAGAACCAGTTCCCTCTGCGGGCCCGCGCAAAGTCCGGACCGGCGATGGTCAAGTCGAAGCGCTGCCCTGGCGCGATTTGCTCGATCAGTACCATTCCGGGTCCTTTCGTCGATTCGAACCTGCGCGCGAGGCGACAGCGGTCATCCGCCAACTGCAATTGCCAAGGCGAGGCGGGATTCAACCGTACCGTGCGTTCTGTCCCTGCAAGCTCTCCGGGCAGCGGCTTTGCATCGAGCGACTGGAGCGGCAGGGCCAAAAGCAGACCTGCAGTCACAAACATTTCGAACCAGGCTGCAGTCTGCCGCAAAAACATATCAGAAAATCCCCAAATGGTAGGCCAGAAACTAATAAGGTCAGGGCGCAATGGACATCCGGACCCATTGACTCGGGTGGGCACCGGTTCGACCAGCTACGCTCGTCTGATATGGGCAACTCTGCCCCGCCGCGCATACTGACGCTTTAATTCTTTGGCGGGGTGTTCTGAGGCCCCCCAGCGGATCATCACCCCATCTTGTACACGATCTTGGTGATGTAGAACGAGCGCATCGGCTGGCCCTGGCTGTCCAGCGCGGGCTCGAACACCGCGTCTTCCAGCACGCGGCAAGCCGGCGCCGGCAGCGTCTCGGAATTCGTCGCATTGTCGAGGGTGCATCGCTCCACCCTGCCGTCTGCGCCGACTATGAGCAGCGCCCGGATAATGCCCTGCTCCCCCTTGCGCAAAGCCGCGGCGGGGTAGTCCCGGCCCACTCGCGAGGCGATCAGCTTCATATTGGTCGGATCGACAATCCGGGTAAGCGAGCGGTGCCGGTCGGCATCGAGCCCCCACTCGGCGATCAGGTCCACGGAACATGCGTTGAGCGCCGCGAACGGCTTGTCGAGCGTGCCGGTGGCGAAGCGAACCCGGCGCCGCCCCTGGCTGACTTCGATGTAATCCATTTCCTTGGCGCGCTGGATATCGATTGCCGGAAGGCTGTCCCTTGCTTCGGCAACGTCTTCTTCGGCCTCTTCCTCGTCCTGTTCTTCGGCAAGATCGAGCCCCGAGTAGATGAGGGCAGGGCCGACCCCTTCCACATCCCCCCTGAAGGGTCGTATCTTCCACGTTCCGCCGATCGGTCCGAACTGAATCGCCACATTGGGCGAAAATCGATCGAGCGGCTCGCCTGCGAGCGTCAATTCGAAGCTATCGCCTGGGCCGTGTTGAGTGAAGAACACAACCGAGCGGCCCTCGCCCTCGCCGAAGGTGCGGGCAAGCCGACAGCTCTGCTCGGCATAATCGAGATGCCAGCTCGAAGAGGCCGGGAGCACGGTAGCGGGCTCCGCCGCCGCCGCGCCCTGAGCCCCGGCGGCGGCGAGTGCGGCGAAACAGATCGTAGTGCGAAACATAAAGACCCCCCTGCAGCTGGATTACTGCAGGAGGGTCCCATTATCCAAGCGGGTATTCGCCTCGGTCAGAGCTTTTCGGTCAGCTCGGGAACCGCCTTGAACAGATCCGCCACCAGACCGACGTCGGCGACCTGGAAGATCGGCGCGTCTTCGTCCTTGTTGATGGCGATGATGGTCTTGGAATCCTTCATCCCCGCGAGGTGCTGGATCGCGCCCGAGATGCCGATCGCGATATAGACTTCCGGCGCAACGATCTTGCCGGTCTGGCCGACCTGGTAGTCGTTGGGGACATAGCCCGCATCGACCGCCGCGCGGCTGGCGCCGAGCGCCGCGTTCAGCTTGTCGGCAAGCGGGACGATCACTTCCTGATATTTCTCGGACGAACCCAGCGCGCGGCCACCCGACACGATGATCTTCGCCGAGGTGAGCTCAGGACGATCCTGCTTGGCGATTTCGGCGCCGACGAAGGTCGAGATGCCGGCATCGCTGCCCGCGCTCACGGCTTCGACCGCACCCGAACCGCCCGACGTCGCGGTCTTGTCGAACGCGGTGCCGCGCACGGTCAGGACCAGCTTGG
>JAHJPT010000031.1 GCA_018819685.1 Alphaproteobacteria bacterium | reverse complement strand
CTGGTGGCGCTTGGCTTGATTATCTGGCATTTTCGCGTGCGCCTTTTCGAAGGCCGCACACCTGAAGTTGGCCTTTCGCTGAAGGGCGAGGACAAGCAGTCTTAATCGCAAGGCTAATACCCCCCATAGCTACCGACAGCTTTCCACCCACTTTCAGTCATTCGGGGCGGAGCGGCTCGATCCTGCAACTGCCGGGCAGCTATCACCTCAATTCTGCCAGACGCGGAATTTCTGATGCCGACCCAGTTGCGGACATTCGAGCTGGCTCTAGTATATCGGGATATGCACCGGAGCCTAATCTCACCTCAAAACACCTTTTGGCAGAACGTGTGGGGCGTTCTAGCTGCGGCTGTCATCATCCCTGTTGCTGTTTTATTGAAGCTGGTGATGTTGCCGTTTGAGCGTCCTATGAATCGCACACCGGAAGAGGTTGTAGGCTATCTTCGCGAGTTCATCGATGGGACTGGCGGCGAGTGGGACTGGGACGATTTTGTTTCGATCCGGATAGCAGACCCGCACCTAGACTCGATTAGAGAGCGAGCAAGCAAGTACGCAGACGTCGGGCAAGGCGAATTGCAGTCATTGCTGCGCGAGGCAGAGGCACTCGAGTCAGCGCCGCGCTGAATTTCCGCTTCCCACCAATTTCGGACGTTCGCGCCTCGGTCGCTGGTCACCAAAAGCGGACTGGCGGCTTTCTGCGATTCTGTGCCAAAAGCTGCATCGCAGCTTACGACCCATTTGCGGACATTGTCGCTGGGTGGCATAAAAGCGATCCAATGGCATTCGTCGAACGCACTTTTTCAGCACCGGAGGGCGAAGTATTGGCGCACTTCGAAGCGCCATATCTTGCCCCCGGAGGTGAGTATCGCTGCCGTTGGCGGATCCAATGGCCGGACCGGATCAGCAGCCAGGAAACTGCCGGGATCGACAGCATCCAAGCTTTGATGCTTGCGATGCGGAGGGCTCGTTTGGATTTGGAACAGAGCGACTGCTTGAAGGCCGGAACCCTGACCTATTTGGACCAAACCGATCTGGACCTGCCGCCGGGCTGGGGTCTTGGCCCTCTGTATGATTCTGGCCGACCTCCGGTCGAATGACCGCGAACCACTCAGACGAAGCCATTCGCACCCGTGAGAGCGTCCCCCGGAGCAGTCGGCCCCTTGCCGATGGAGCTCGTTTCGCCGATGTCCGGTTTAGCGACCGCCGGCGACAGTACAGCTAGGGCAGAGTTCAGCGCCACGCCGGTCACGCACCATTTTCCTACACGCGCGCGATTTGCCACACTCGCCCGATGGCCCTGTCTCCCGCCTTGTTGGATTCGCTGCGGACCGCGCAATCGCGCGGCAGGGCGGTTAATCGGAAAGCCACACATCGCGGTGGCTTTGGCGCTGACGAAAGCCACGGCGGGGTTGCGAGAGCCACGCGCAAGCCGCTGAAAAACAGCGCCGAATCCGCAAGGGCGGAACCGCGTAAAACCCGCTTCCGTGTCAGACTAAGGTGTGGCTTTGCTCCGGTCCCTCGCCAGGCTCGCGCTCCGGTCCGGCGCTCAGCCGCCCGCGCTGTCGCGGACCACGGCGATGCCCGCCTCGCGCTGGCGCTTCAATTCGGCCTTGAGCCTGGCCGGGTCGCGCGCGAAGACGAAGCCGAAGCTCACTCCGCCTTCCTTGCCCACCGTCGCGTGGTGGAGCTTGTGCGCCTGCACCAGCCGCTTGGCGTAGCCGCGCTTGGGCACCCAGCGGAAGTAGCGCTGATGCACCAGCCCGTCGTGCACCAGCGTGTAGATCACGCCGTAAAGCGTGATCCCGAAAGCGACCCACCACAGCAATTCGGAATAGAGATAGCCGGCAAGGAACATGAAGAACACGATCGTGCCGAAGGTGACCGCATAGAGATCGTTCTTCTCGAACGTCTTGTCGTGCGGTTCGTGATGGTCGCGGTGCCAGCCCCAGCCCCAGCCGTGCATGACGTATTTATGCGCCCACCAGGCGAACACCTCCATGCCCAGCACCGCCAGCGCGACGGTCAGAATGATGCCGGGGACGGTCATGCTTGTCTCACTTGCTCCGGTTGCGCGATTGCGGCTCTGGCCGACGCAGGCGGGGCAGCCCCCACCACGGGACATCGGGCGCGCGATGATGCTCGTGGTGATAGCCGAAATGGAAGCAGGATGCGAGCGATGCCAGCGTGCCATAGGCCTCGCTGCGGGCGTTGTGGCGATCGGCGAAGCCGGCCTCGCCCTCTGCCGTATCGTGATGGCGGTGCGGGCGGAAAGTGCCGAAATAGAACAATTGCACCGAGGAGGCGATCGCCGGGAGCCCGTAGAGCAGGACGATCTTTGCGACCGGAACCGCGAACACCAGCCAGTAGAGCGTGACCACGCAGCACACGAACAGCGCCGAGCCCAACCCGAAATACCGTTTCAGGAACGTGCCGTACCAGCGCCAGAAGCGGGTCGGGTTGGCGGCGTCGAAATCGGGATCGCGCGCCGAGCCCGGGGCCTTGTGATGCGCGAAATGCGCATCGCGCATCCGCCGCCAGCCGAAGCCGGCATAGAGGAACAGCAGACCTGCGCCGATCGCGCCGTTGATCCCTCCGCCGCCGGGCACCAGCGAGCCGTGCATCGCATCATGGCTGACGATGAACAGCCCGACCGAGAGCCAGCATTGCAGCATGGCGATGCCCAGCGCGAGCGGCAGGCTGCTCCAGGTCAGGTCGAAAGCGAACATCGCGTAGAGATGGAGCGCCAGCCAGCTCGCGACGATCGCGGCGGCCAGCGCGAGGCCGATCGCGCCCTGCGCGGCTCGCGGGCGGCGCGCCGGAAGGGGGGCGGCGGGAGCGGGCGTCATGGGCGCCGGTCAGCCGCGCCGCGACAATGCGAGGCAGGCGCTCAGTTCGATGAGTCCTCGCCCGGGAAGAAGATGCTGCGCATCCCGTCGTCGATCCTGGCAGGGCGGTGGGTGTCGACATGAATGCAGCACCAGGCCGATTGCACTTCGGCCAGCACTTCCTCGCCCCGGCGGATGACCGTGGAATAGAAGGCGCGCGCGCCCTTGAAGCTCTCGAGCACGGTCTGCGCGATGACATCGTCCTCGAGAAAGGCGGGCTTGCGATAGGTGATCTCGTGCTTGAGCGCGACCCAGGCCTTGCTCGCCACCTCTTCGGCGGGCGCGAGTTTGCGCCAGTGCGCCAGCACCGCATCCTGCACCCAGCCGAGATAGCGGGCGTTGTTGACGTGGCCCATGAAGTCGATGTCGTCGGGCACGACGGTGATCGGAAAGGCGAATGGCTTTGCTGACATATGTGTTAGTTAGGCGTTGATACCTTTCTTTTCCATGACACGGCTATTGCTTGGGCGAGGAAAGATTGCGCCTGTTGCCGCCATGCCGCAAAACTGGCCCCCTATGGCGAGCAAACGGCGCACACTCTACGAGAAAATCTGGGACGCCCATGTGGTCGAGCGGCGCGAGGATGGCACCTGCCTGCTCTATATCGACCGGCACCTGGTCCATGAGGTCACCAGTCCGCAGTCCTTCGAGGCGCTGCGGCTCGCCGGTCGCAAGGTGCGCCGGCCGGACCTCACGCTGGCGGTGCCCGATCACAATGTGCCGACCACCCCGCGGCTCGCGCCCGACGGCACGCCGCTGCCGATCGCCGATCCGCAAAGCGCGGCCCAACTCGCTGCGCTGGAACGCAATGCCCCCGAGTTCGGCGTGCGCTATATCGCGGCGACCGCCGCCGAACAGGGCATCGTCCATGTGGTCGGCCCCGAGCAGGGTTTCTCGCTGCCCGGCGCGACCATCGTCTGCGGCGACAGCCACACCGCGGCGCATGGCGGGATCGGCGCGCTGGCCTTCGGGATCGGCACCAGCGAGGTCGAGCATGTGCTGGCGACGCAGACGCTGCTGCTCGCGCCGTCCAGAACGATGGAGGTGCGGGTCGAAGGCGCGCTCGGCCCCGGGGTCACCCCCAAGGATCTGATCCTCCACATCATCGGCCGCATCGGCACCGCAGGCGGGACCGGTCATGTGATCGAATACCGCGGCGCCGTGTTCGAGAGCATGAGCGTCGAAGGCCGACTGACGGTGTGCAACATGAGCATCGAGGGCGGCGCGCGCGCCGGACTGATCGCCCCCGACGAAACGGTGTTCGCCTATCTCGAAGGCCGCCCCTATGCTCCCAAGGGCGAGGATTGGACCCGCGCGTTGGCCTGGTGGCGCTCGCTGCGCAGCGACGAGGGTGCGCGTTTCGACCGCAGCGTGGTCATCGATGCGAGCGCGATCGAGCCCACGGTGAGCTGGGGGACCAGTCCCGAGGACGTGGTCGCGGTCGGCGGCAGCGTCCCTTCGCCCGACAGCTTCGCCGACCCCGCCAAACGCGAGGCGGCGCGGAAGAGCCTTGCGTACATGGGACTGGAACCCGGCACCAGGATCGCCGATATCGCGATCGAAAACGTCTTCATCGGCAGTTGCACCAACAGCCGGATCGAGGATTTGCGCGCCGCCGCGCGGGTGCTCGAAGGACGAGCCAAGGCCGCCGGGGTCCGCTGGGCGATCGTGGTACCGGGCTCCGGGCTGGTCAAGCGTCAGGCCGAGGCCGAGGGGCTCGACCGGATATTCACCGCGGCCGGCTTCGAATGGCGCGAGCCGGGATGTTCGGCCTGTCTCGCGATGAACCCCGACAAGGTTCCCCCCGGCGAACGCTGCGCCTCGACCAGCAACCGCAATTTCGTCGGCCGACAGGGTCCCGGAGCGCGCACCCATCTGCTCAGCCCGGCGATGGCGGCCGCCGCAGCGGTCACCGGGCGGCTGACGGATGTCCGCGAACTGCTGGCCGAATGACCCCTTGCCAGCCCCGTCCCCGCTGCCCCATGAGAACCGCATGACACGCAAGAAAACAGGCAAGGCCGCCATCGCAGGCGCCATCGGTTCCGCCGCCATCGCCGCGGCGATGCTCTATGTATCCAATCGCAAGAAGAACCGGCCCGAGCAGCCGGGGCCGATTCCCCCTTCGGGCGAGAACCCCGAAACCGATTGATGCAGCCGGTCGCAAACATCGAAGGCCGGGCGATCCCCTTTGGCGCGAAGAATGTCGACACCGACATCATCATCCCCGCGCATTGGCTCAAGACCATCACCCGCGAAGGGCTGGCGCAAGGCGCGTTCGAGACCGTGCGGGCCGAACCCGGAAACGTGTTCGACCGGCCCGAAAATCTCAGCGCGCCGATCCTGATCGCGGGCGACAATTTCGGCTGCGGTTCGAGCCGCGAACATGCCGCTTGGGCGCTGCTCGATAGGGGCATCCGCGCGGTGATCGCGCCCAGCTTCTCGGACATCTTTTCGAGCAACGCCTTCAAGAACGGCATCCTCGCGGTCGAGCTGCCGCAGGAGCAGATCGACCGGCTGATGGAGGTAGCGCGCGAGCACCCGATCTCGATCGATCTCGATAGCCAGATCGTTGCGACCCCCTGTCAGGATCGGTTCGCTTTCCCGATCGATCCGTTCCGCAAGCATTGCCTGTCGCATGGACTCGACGAAATCGGGATGACGCTGGCGCGCGATGCCGCCATTTCCACCTATGAACGCAGCCGGGCCGCCTCGCTGCCCTGGCTCGACAATCCGAGGGAGAATTCATGATGAAAGCCGTGCTGTCCAAAGAGGTCGGTGGCCCCGAAACGCTGGTGGTCGAGGAGATTGCCGATCCCAAGCCCGGCGCCGGCGAGGTGCTGGTCAAAGTCGCCGCCTGCGCGATCAATTTCCCCGACACGCTGATCATCCGCGACATGTACCAGTTCAAGCCGCCCCGGCCCTTCGCCCCGGGCGGCGAAATCTCGGGGACGATCGAGGCGCTCGGCGAGGGCGTCGAAGGGTTCGTAGTGGGCGACAGGGTGATGTGCGGCACAGGCAGCGGGGGCCTGCAGGAGAAGGTGACCGTCGCAGCTGCACGGCTGTTCAAGGTGCCCGAGGGCATCGACCTGGTGCAAGCCAGCGCGCTGCTGATGACCTATGGCACCACCATCCACGGGTTGAAGGATCGCGGCAACATCAAAGCGGGCGAAACCGTGCTGGTGCTCGGTGCAGCCGGCGGGGTCGGACTGTCGGCGGTCGAACTCGCCAAGGCCTATGGCTGCCGCGTCGTCGCTGCGGTCTCGACCGAGGAAAAGGGCGAGGTCGCGCGCAAGGCGGGTGCCGACGAGGTGGTGATCTATCCCCGCGCCCCCTTCGACAAGGACCAGTCCAAACAGCTCGCGAGCGATTTCAAATCCGCGGTCGGGCCCGATGGCGCCAACATCGTCTACGACATCGTCGGGGGCGACTATTCCGAACCCGCGCTGCGCTCGATCGCCTGGGAAGGGCGCTTTCTGGTGATCGGTTTCCCCGCCGGGATCGCCAAGATGCCGCTCAACCTCACCCTGCTCAAGAGCTGCGACATCCGCGGCGTGTTCTGGGGCGCCTGGGCCGCACGCGAACCGCAGCGGAACGCCGCCAACATCGCCGAGCTGTTCGATCTCTGGAAGGCAGGCAAGATCAACCCGATGGTCAGCGAGACCTATCCGCTCGAACGCGCCCACGAAGCCATCGCCAAGCTGGAAAATCGCGGCGCGATCGGCAAGCTGGTGGTGACGATGCCAGGCTGACAATCCGGTTGCCGGAGGGAGCCGCTAGGCCTATCCCCCGGGCCGATTGCATCTGCCCCACGAGGATCACCATGACCGATTTCAAGGATCGCCAGCGCGGCGAAGAAGCCAAATATGCGATGGACGAGGAAACCGCCTTCAAGATCGCGGCGCGGCGCAACCGTCTGCTGGGCGAATGGGCGGCGGGACTGATGGACCTCACCCCCGAAGAAACCGACGCTTACAAGAAGGCGGTCGTCCAGGCCGACTTCGAAGAGGCGGGCGACGAGGATGTGGTCCGCAAGCTGCTGGGCGATCTGACCGCAGCCGCGAACGATGTGACCGAGGCGGATATTCGCATCAAGCTGGAGGAGTGCTCGATCGAGGCGCGCCGCCAGTTCATGAGCGAGCAGGGCTGAAGCAATGCCGATGCCTGCCGAAGAAATCGAACGCCTGATCAAGCATGCACTGCCCGAGGCGCAGGTCGAGATCCGCGATCTGGCCGGCGACAACGACCATTTCGCCGCGCATGTCGTTGCGCCGGAATTCGCGGGCAAGAGCCGGGTCCAGCAGCACAAGCTGGTCTATGAAGCGCTGGACGGCAGAATGGGCGGCGAGCTCCACGCCTTGCAACTGACGACCCAAGCTCCCACCTGAATCCCCTGTTCAAATTCGTAATGGAAGGCAGGACACCCCAATGTCCGATGTGAATTCCCGTATCACCGGCATCGTCGGCGACAGCGACGTCGTTCTCTTCATGAAGGGCACGCCGCTGTTCCCGCAATGCGGCTTCTCGAGCCGCGCAATCGCCATCCTCGATCACTGCGGCGTCGCCTATGAAAGCGTCGATGTCTTGCAGGACATGGAGATCCGCCAGGGCATCAAGGGCTTTTCGGACTGGCCGACCATTCCCCAGCTCTACGTCAAGGGCGAGTTCGTCGGCGGCAGCGACATCATGATGGAGATGTTCGAGGCGGGCGAATTGCAGCAGCTCATGGACGAAAAGCAGGTCGCCAAGGCGGAGGGCTGAGCCGCCCCGCAGTCCCGGACCGAATCGCAACGACAACGGGAAAGGCCCGCGTGACCGACCAAAGTCACGCGGGCCTTTTGTGTGGGGCTTTCGGGGAGGCGGGATCGCAGACCAGGAGCGGCTCCGCCTCGGTTCGAAGACCATCAGGAATGCTTAATCCTTGCACGCCTCGTGCCAAATCCGTTCCGAGGCGGTTTCCTGCCGGTCACGAAGGTTAATGCCCAAGCCGCCGGACCTGCAGGTGTAAATTTTCCCGACAAGCGCGAGGCTTTGCAAGCTTGGCAAGCGCCCACCCGCCATGCACTAAGGCGGCCATGACCGCTTCGCCCGACCAGCCGATCCCTGCCGCAACCCTGGTGATCTTCCGCGAGGGCCGCCAGGGTCCCGATCCCGAATTGCTGATGGTGGTGCGCTCGCGAAAAATGTCCTTCGCCGGCGGCATGGCGGTGTTCCCCGGCGGCCGGGTCGATCGGGCGGACTACGCGCTGGCGCAGCAGCTGGAGCGGGACGAGGAACCCGATGAACTCGCGCATCGCATCGCCGCGATCCGCGAAACGCTCGAGGAGACCGGATTGGCGGTGGGGCTGCGCGGGACGATCGATGCCGCCCTCGCCCGCGATGCACGCGCCGAGCTGTTGAAGCACGGCGCGCTCGCCCCGGTGCTCGACCGTTTCGATTGGACGATCGATCGCGACGCTATCATTCCCTTCGCGCGCTGGCTGCCACTGGGCATGGCGCACAGCCGCATCTTCGACACCCGCTTCTATCTCGCCGATCTGGGAACCGGCGCGGTCGATGTGGAAGTCGATGCAACCGAGAACACCCAGCTGTTCTGGGTCAGCGCGAAAGGCGCGCTCGCCATGGCGCAGCGCGAGGAGATCGCGCTGATTTTCCCCACGCGGCGCAATCTGGAACGGCTGGCGCTGTTCGGCGATTTTGCCGCTGCCCGCGCGCATGCCGAGGCAACGCCGGTGCGGATCATCACGCCGCAGGTCGACGAGAGCGGCGCGGCGCCCGTGCTCAGGATCCCCGAAGACGCCGGCTATCCCATCGTCTCCGAGATGCTCGATCGCGCCATGCGCGGCGACTGACCCGCGCCATCACCGGCTGATCGCGGTTTCGCCACCGAAGCGGAACGGGTGGCGCTTCGAAACCGTTCTTTCGTCGAACTCTCGGACAAGACTTTCAGACAAGGACGCATTCATCATGGGCACGATCACCACCGTCAATCCGGCGACCGGCGAAGACCTCACATCCTACGAACAGATCGGCCGCGACGAAGCGAGCGACAAGGTCGAAGCCTGCCACGCTGCCTTCGAGAAGTGGAAGCTGCAATCGCTCGACGAGCGCGCCAAGGTGATCAAGGGCATTGGCCAGGCCCTGCGCGACAACAAGGAAGAGCTGGCGCAGCTGATGACCGACGAGGTCGGCAAGCTGATCAAGGACAGCCGCGACGAGGTCGAGCTGTGCGCCGCGATCTGCGACTATACCGCCGCCAACGGGCCGACCGAACTCGCCGATCAGCAGCGCGAGCCAAGCAATGCCGGCCGCGGCATCGTCACCTTCTCGCCGATCGGGGTGATCTACGGCATTCAGCCGTGGAACTTCCCAGCCTATCAGGTGGCCCGCTACGCGATCGCCAATCTGATGACGGGCAATGGCGTATTGCTCAAGCATGCCAGCAATTGCACGGGCAGCGGGCTGAAGCTCGCGGAAATCTTCGTCGAGGGCGGGCTCCCCGAAAACCTCTTCACCGTGCTGGTGATCGACCACGACACCTCGGATGCCATCATCGAGCATGAGAAAGTCCGCGGCGTTACGCTCACGGGCTCGGACACGGCGGGCAAGACCATCGCCCAAGCTGCGGGCAAGGTGCTCAAGCCGACCGTCCTCGAGCTGGGCTCCAACGATGCCTATATGGTGCTGGAGGACGCCGATCTCGATCTGGCTGCAAAGGTCTGCGCCAATGCGCGGCTCTACAACAACGGCGAAACCTGCATCAACGGCAAGCGCTTCATCGTGACCGAGAAGGTCTACGACGAGTTTCTGGACAAGTTCAGGGCGCGCTTCGAGGCGGTCAAGACCGGCGATCCCAATGCCGACGATACCGACATGGGGCCGATGGCGCGCGTCGATCTGCGCGACACGCTCCAGAAGCAGGTCGACCAGAGCATCGAAAAGGGTGCCACCGTCGCCGTCGGTTGCGCGATCCCCGAGGGACCCGGCGCCTTCTATCCCGCCTCGATCCTGACCGATGTCGCGCCCGGCCAGCCCGCCTATGAGGACGAGTTGTTCGGCCCTGTCGCCTCGGTGATCAAGGCGAAAGACGACGAGGACGCGATGCGGATCGCCAACGACAGCCGCTACGGACTCGGCGGCGGAATTCTATCCCGGAACGTCGACCGCGCGATCGAACTGGCCTCGCGCCATTTCGACACCGGCATGGTGTATATCAACACCTACGGCGTGGCCGATCCCTCGATGCCCTTCGGCGGCGTCAAGAATTCCGGCTATGGCCGGGAGCACGGCGGTTTCGGGATCAAGGAGTTCGCCAATGCGAAAAGCATCTTCGTGGGCAGCGCCTGACGATCGGCGGACCCGGCGATCGGCGGACCTGACGATCAGCGGAAGGTGCCGATGAGCCGCTCGTACTCGGCTTCCGGGGCGCCGTAGCTGGCACCTGCGAACTCTTCGAGTGCCGCACGGTCGCGCACTCTGACGCAGCCGCGATCCGATCTGATCAGATGCATCCCCTCGAGCTTTTGCAGGGCGAGGCTGACGGTGGGTCGCCTGACCGCCAGCATGATCGAGAGGAAATCATGGGTCAGTTCCAGCTCCTGGTCGTCCACCCGGTCGAGGCACATCAGCAACCAGCGGGCCAGCCGTTCGTCGACCTGATGAACCGCGTTGCTGAGCGCGGTGTAGGCCGTCTGGACCGACAGGACCTGCGCGAAGCGCAACAACGCGAGCTGGAGGCTGGAGCTTTGCGCGAGCGCCTCGCGCACGGCGTCCGCGGCAATGGAGAGACATTCACCCGGTAGCTGCATCAGACCTTCATGGGGGGAGCGGTCGTCGCCCAGCACCATCGAAACCGGCAGAAAACCGTCGCGTCCTACAAGGCCGTTTTCCGCGCGCAGCCCCTCGGGTGTGGTCGTCATGATCGAACCGAGACCGCTTTCGGGAAACCACACTGTCTCGATTCGCTCGCCTTTTGCAAACAGTTCGCCACCGCGTTCGACCGAGCGACGATGCAGGTGCGGTTCGAGGAGGGCGAGATCGTGCTCCTCCAGCCCGCGCAGCAGGCGGTTGGTCGAAACGATACGAGTCTGGTGTAGCATGTGCGCTCCCGCCTTCGGACAGGAAGTCACCCTCGGCGCAGGCCCTGATACCCAGTAGCGCCGACTGCATCCTAGCATGGTGGAGATCTCAAACAAGTCGCCGGTCCGACGCGCATAAGTGTTTGGTTCGCCAGCGGACCCAACTCCCTTCCCAACACTTTATAGTGTATCAGCATAAAATCACGCTAGCAGGCAATCGAGACTGCCATGGAAAAACTGATGCAAGTTAATAATTACACCACTCCTTCCGCCCCGTCACGCGTCGGCAGACAGTCGAATACCTTTCTCGAACGGCTCGGCCGACTTGATTTGGTGGAAGACGGCGATCTTGCAGCTCTCGATACGATCTTCTCCAGCCCCGTCGATGTTCCCGCGAAGAAGGACTTCGTGGCCGAGGATCATGCTTCGGACCGCATCCATGTCCTGCTCGATGGCTGGGCCTGCCGCTATCGGACCATTGCCGACGGACGTCGGCAGATCGTCACCGTGTGCCTGCCCGGCGACATCCTCGACATCGACCGGCTGTATCTGGAGGCGCCGGGCTGCGGAGTAGCAAGCCTCAGTCCGTGCCGCATCGCGTCCGTCCATCGCGAGGACCTGTTTGCGCAGATGGACCAGAATCATCGTCTCGCCACCGCCTTCGGATGGCTGGGAGCGGCGGACAACGCGCTCCTCGCGGAACATTCGGTCAATCTCGGGCGACGATCCGCGCGCGAACATCTGGCTCACCTGATGTGCGAAATCATGGTCCGCCTCGAATCGGTCGGCCTGGCCGACGGTTCGAACTGCTCCTGGCCGATCACGCAGGAACAGATTGCCGATATTCTCGGGCTCACCCCGGTCCATGTGAACCGGACGATGCAGGAACTCAGAGCGCGCCACTTGATCGAGATCAGCGGTCAGGAATTGCATATCCTCGATCGCAAGGGTCTGGAGCGCTCGGCCGGGTTCGACAGCGGCTATTTGCAACTCCACGGTTGCCGGCCGGAGATTCGGATCGTCTCGCACGCCGACCAGGATGTCTCCCGCAGCGCGGAGCAGGAGGAAGGCATTCAACTGCGCGACCGGGAAATGGCGCACCGGTTCAAGAATCTGGTGGGGGTCGCGCAGGCGCTGGTCCATCAGTCGCTTCGCAGCGACGTTCCCGTCGATCAGGCGCGAGAGGCGCTGCTGGCGCGCCTCGCCGTTCTGGGCACGGCGATCGACGCGCTGACCAAGGGCGATTGGCGGCACGGCCAGCTCAAGCGCGCGATCGAGGAAACGCTGGTCCTCCGCCAGGGAACGGGCCGGATTCATTGCAGCGGACCCGACCTGAGATTGACCGCTTCCGCGCTGACGACCATCGCGCTGGCCTTGCACGAATTGCAGACCAATGCGCTGAAATACGGTGCGCTTTCGACCGACAGCGGGAGCGTCGAGCTGTTGTGGAAAGTGATCGACGGTCCCGGGGAGCCCCGCTTGTGGATGCAGTGGGCGGAACGGGGCGGCCCCGAGGCGCGCAAGCCGATGCACAGCGGTTTCGGCAGTCGGCTGATCGCCGAAAACACCGCGCACGCGCTTGGCGGCGAGACGATGGTGGATTTCACGCCCGAAGGCCTGACCTGGTTGCTGCTCGCTCCGCTCGACCGGATCGGCGCGAAGGACGACAGCGAAGCCGGAGGCTAGAGTTGCTCGGTCACCTTCCGGGGTCTTGGCGAAGTCAGGACATCCAGACGAGCCAGCAGTCTTTTCGCCTCGGCGAGCGAGGAGCGCGCGCTATCGAAGCCGAACCGCAGCTCGGTGCGCGCGGCCAGCACCCGGCGGTGAACCTCATCAATGCCGCGCTGGATCTCGGCGGATGAAACCGGCTTCTTCGGCGCCATCTGACAGGATTCGAGCGTTTCCGCGAACGGCAGTTGAAACAGCGCCGTCCCCTGCGCGTCGGCGATCTCGAACGCGCAGCCCATGGGATCCTGCCGGGCGTCGATCAGTTCCGGCCACATGTCGCGCGCGGCGCCGAATGCACCCAGATAGGCTTCCTCGGCAGAACCGAACTCGACGCCGGTATCATCCAGCGTCTGAGAGGTGCCATCGTGAAAGTGAAAGAAAAAACGGGGCAATCTGGCTGATATCCTGTAGCGAGTGGCTCTTTGGTGAGCCTTACCGTCAGCGAGGTTACGCCGCAATTAACCGGACCACGCCGCCTAGTACATCGGTTTTCCTGGCCCGGTTCTAAACGGACAATCGGCCCCTCGGCAACCTCCCCACAAGGACTTTGATGCGGATATGGATGTAACAGTGGATCAAGAAGCCGAACCGACGCCGATCTGCGCGATCGGTGCGTCGGCGGGTGGTATCGGTGCACTGCAGGAATTCTTCCGCCGGATAGACGATAATCTGGGCATCGCCTATGTCGTGATCGTCCACCTGGCCCCCGACTACCCAAGTCACCTCGCCGAAATCCTCGGCCAGTGTACCGCGATGCCCGTGCATCAGGTCGACGACACGCCCGAGCTGAAGCCCGATTGCGTCTATGTCATCGGGCCGGACCGGGAGCTGTCCATCACCGGGAATCACGTCAAGGCGCGGCCGTTCACCGAGCCGCGCGGTCGGCGGGCACCGATCGACATGTTCTTCCGGTCGATCGCGGCGGCGCGCGGCGATGGCTTTGCGGTGGTCATGACCGGTGCCGGCTCCGACGGGGCGGTGGGGGTCCGCAAGGTCAAGGAAGCCGGCGGCGTGATCCTGGTGCAGGATCCGCGCGAAGCCGAGTTTGCCATGATGCCGCGCAGCGCGATCGCCACCGGGGTCGCCGACTTTATCGAGCCGATCGCCGGTCTGACGCGGCGCATCGCCGAAACGCTGCAGAGCAAAAGAGCTTTGCAGCAGACGTCGGAAGAAGACGCCGATCAGCAGGTTTACAGGATCCTTGCCTTTCTGCGTTCGCGCACCGGACACGATTTCGCCAGCTACAAGAGCGCGACGGTGCGCCGCAGGATCGGACGG
>JAHJPT010000344.1 GCA_018819685.1 Alphaproteobacteria bacterium | reverse complement strand
GCCCGTCTGGGTGAGAGCCCCAGCTATGGCGAGATCGCAGCGCGGCTGAATTCGAACCGGACGCGGGTGCGGCGGGCGGTCAAGAGCCTGGCGCAGGACGAGCTGCTGTTGCGCTCTCCCGGCGCGCGCGGGCTGGCGCTGCCGTCGAAGCGCGACGCAGCGATCCGCCAATTACGCGATCTCGGTTTCACCGTGGACATCGACTTCAACTCGATCCGGCCGCCGGGCGGGCCTGTCACAAATCCGCCCCTGCTCCCGCCGGCCGAGCTCACCTATCCCAAGCGCAGCACAGATGGAGACGGTGATGGCGGGTCGGGCGCAGCGGGAAATCGAACGGGCGGAGCGTGAGCGGCGTGGAGCGATCGAGGCGAGTTTTCGCGCGCGCCACCCCGATATCGCGCGGCAGGAGCGTGCCATGCGGAAAGAGCGCGTGGAGCGCGAGCGGCGCTATGCGCGGCGAGACAAGCTGAAAGACGGGGGAACGCCCGAGACGAAGGCCAAGGCCGCGCAGGTGCGACAGGGCTCCCTGGCGCGGCTTTACGAGCGCGGTCACATCACGATCGAGCAGCTGGCGGCCTCGCAGGAGATCCGGACCGTGGGCGAGCGGATTGGTGCCGACGTGGCGATCGGTACGGTGAGCCTCGAGACACGGGTGGACCAGAGCCGCGCGATCGACGGAACATTCTTCGAGAGGCTGGGGGCGGTGCGCGCCGAGGTGGCCTATACGCGGTGGCGCGAGGAGATCGGGCGATCGCGCAAGGGCGCGGGCCCGGTGCTGGCCATGGTGGTCCACGATGAGGCCTGCAGCGCCGTGGCGAAGCATTGGAACATGCGCGACATCACGGCGCGGGCCCTGCTGACCTCTGCGCTTGATCGCTGGGGCGACATCATGGGGGAGACCTGCAGCGCGATCGAGGAAGCCGATCTGCTGGCGATGCAGGCCGGTCTGCTCTGAGAGGAAATTTCGGCCTGTCACAAATTGGACCCTACCGATCGGTCATCGAATCGGACTAATTCGACCCCGCGACAGATACGTCTTCAGTCGACGGACCCCCCGGAAGGCCCGCTCCCACACCAGGTGAGCGGGCCTTTTGCGTGCTGGGCTGCACTCCATAGCGATGCGGGAGATCCTGCGATGATCGGACCCTATCTTGCCTGAGCCGAAGAAGAGCCTCGAGATGGCTCTATCCGAGCAGAGCTCGGCGCTGGACGGCGTCTTGGCCGAGGTCAGTCTCGGTTTCCGCAACCAGCGCCACTTCGACGAGCTCGAAGAGCGTGTCGACGGCATATGTGTTGCCGCGCGCGCCGCGTTCCGGAGCGCACGTCCATGAGCGCCACCGCCGCCGAACCGATCGATCTCGATGCGTTGAAGGCCGTGGCGGAAGCCGATGGCGACAGCGCCGTCGTCGAGCGAGCTTGGCTGGCGCGGGTGCATGGAGAACTCAGCACGCTACTCGCCATCCAGGAGCGCGTCGGCCAATGCTTCGGCCTCGCCGAGGGACAGCGGCTTTGAGCGCGATCATGAGCCTGCTGGGCCGCGAAGCATGCGCCAGCGCGCGCAACCACGGAGCGGTGCGGGCTCAGGTCCTCGCCCTGGCCGAGGGAAAGGCGCAGCTGGTGGCGCATAACGAGCGGACCTGGGCAAGCGGTACCTATACGGGCGCGCGCCATTCGCTCGAGCTGAAGTTCGAGGGGACCGATGCGGTCGCCGCCGGCGAGCGCTTCGTTGCGGTGCTGGATCATCACCCGTTCGCTATCCCCAACCACCTGGTGGTGGAGGCCGCGGTGCCATCGTGCGACACGAAATGGCTGCCAGCACCGCTGATGACCGTCACTGCCGAGCTGCTGCTCGTTGAGGACAACTGACATGGCCATCCGCAAACCCAATTCGGTGAAGTCGGCAGAGCGCCTTTGCGAGCTGTATGCCGAGAACGCCAGCCAGATCGAGGTGATCGACGCGGTGCGTGCATCGTCGATCGCTGACGCCAATGCCGTCGCCGACCGCGCTCTGGTGCCGCTGGTGGAGGAACGCGATGCTATCGCCGCCAAGCTCGAGCCATGGTGGGACGAGGCGAAGGACGAGCTGACTGCCGGCAAGCGCAAGAGCGTCGAGCTCGGCGGATGCAAGATCGGCACGCGTACGGGCAAGGAATCGCTCGGCATCGCCGGCAAGGTCGACGAGATCGTTACGAAGCTGAAGGCGCGGCGATGGGCCCATGGGTTGCTGCGCACTGTCACCTCGCTCGACAAGGCCGCGG
>JAHJPT010000343.1 GCA_018819685.1 Alphaproteobacteria bacterium | reverse complement strand
TGGCCTTGCTCGGAACCGCGCGCAGGCCGCGATTGCCGAGTGCCTCGATCGCCTCGGTGAAACGCGCCAGACCGGCGGAATTGTGGCCACGCGAGCGCTCGACGAACTTCTGGTCGCCCAGCGCGGCGCGCGCCGCGACCTGCCCGCTGACGGTGACGTTGAACGGCCCGCGAATGCGGTTGAGCGTGGCGATCAGCGCCGGCGCACCGGTGGCCCAGCCGATCCGCTCGCCCGCCAGCCCGTAGATCTTGGAGAACGTCCGGGTCACGAGCACATTGTCGTGGCGCGCGGCCAGCGCCAGCCCGCCATCGTCCTCGTCGGCCTGAAGATATTCGCCATAGGCCTGGTCGAGCACGAAAAACACATCGCGTGGCAGGCCGGCATGGAGGCGGGCCACCTCGTCGACTGGCAGAAATGTCCCGGTGGGATTGTTGGGATTGGCCACGAACACCACGCGAGTGCTGGGCGTCACCGCCGCCAGCAACGCATCGACATCCGCTCCATAGCCGCGATCGGGCGCTTCGACAGGGACGGCGCCGCAGCGCCGCGCCGCGATATCGTATACCGCGAAGCTGTAGCGCGGGAACAGCACTTCGTCGCCCGGACCGGCATAGCCCTGCGCAGCGAGATTGAGCAGCTCGTCCGAGCCGGTGCCGCAGACGATCCGCGCCGGATCGATCCCGTGCAGCTCCCCGATGGCGGCGCGCAACTCGGTCGCATCGGGATCGGGGTAGCGCGCTCCGGTTCTCACCCCGGCCAGTGCTTCGGCCGCCGCCGGGCTGCAGCCGAGCGGGTTCTCATTGGCCGAAAGTTTGATCAACTTCCGCCCATCCGCGCCTGTCGCCCGGCCGTGGACATAGGCGTGGATCGCTGCGATCCAGGGTTTTGCGGTGGGTCCGGTTTCGCTCGTCATGGCGGGGAGCCTTTACGCAAATCGCGGCCTTCGACAAGCGCGACTCCGGGCGATAAGGGAGACCGGTGACCGAAACCTATCGCTCCTCGACCCTGCAGGCGCCGCTCGCTCTCGATGGCGGCGGCGTGCTGACGGATGTCACCGTCGCCTACGAGACCTATGGCGCGCTCGCGCCCGACCGTTCCAACGCCATCTTGCTGTGCCACGCGCTGACCGGCGACCAGTTCGTCGCCAGCGCGCATCCGGTCACCGGCAAGCCGGGCTGGTGGGAACGGATGGTGGGGCCGGGCAGACCGATCGACACCGACCGCTATCACGTCGTCTGCGCCAATGTGATCGGCAGCTGCATGGGCTCGACCGGGCCCGCCAGCCTCGCGCCCGACGGCGAGCCCTATGCCATGCGCTTTCCGGTGATCACCATTCGCGACATGGTGCGCGGGCTGGTCGGGCTGCTCGACGAGTTGGGGATCGACCGGCTGCATGTGGTGGTCGGCGGATCCATGGGCGGGATGCAGGCGCTCAGCCTTGCGGCCAACTGGCCCGAGCGCGCCGGACGTGTGCTCGCCATCGCCACCACCGCGCGGCATTCGGCGCAGAACATCGCCTTCCACGAAGTGGGGCGACAGGCGATCATGGCCGACCCGTATTGGTGCAAGGGCGATTACTACGCCCATGAAGAGCGCCCCGGCGCCGGGCTCGCGGTCGCGCGGATGGCGGCGCATATCACCTATCTGTCCGAAGACGGGCTGACCGAGAAATTCGGCCGCCGCCTGCAGGACCGGACCGAGAAGACCTTCGGTTTCGACGCCGATTTCCAGGTCGAGAGCTATCTGCGCTATCAGGGCAGCGGCTTCACCAAGCGCTTCGATGCCAACAGCTATCTCTATATCACCCGCGCGATGGATTATTTCGATCTCGCCGAGGAGCATGGCGGCAAGCTCGCCGAGGCCTTCGCCGGGTCGCAAGCGCGCTTCTGCCTCGTCAGCTTCGACAGCGACTGGCTCTATCCCACCGCCGAGAGCCGCCATGTCGTCCACGCGCTCAACGCCGCGGGGGCGCCGGTGAGCTTCGTCGAACTCTCCGCGCCCTTCGGCCACGACAGCTTCCTGCTCGATGTCCCCGCGCTCGACCGGGTGGTGAAGGGCTTCCTCGAATGAG
>JAHJPT010000342.1 GCA_018819685.1 Alphaproteobacteria bacterium | reverse complement strand
CGGCTGGTGCCGAAAACGGCGTAGGCGACCAGCGGGAGGATCGACGCGTAAAGGCCGACCACCGGCGGCAGCCCCGCCAACAGCGCATAGGCGAGGCTCTGCGGGATCAGCATGATCGTGACGATGATCGCCGCGACCAGATCATTGGTCAGGACCGTGCCGTTGTAGGTCCGGCCCCATTGGAGGATCGGGAGGTATTGCGACAGCAGGCCGGTGCGCCTGCCCTGCCCCGCGGTATCGACGCGAGCCGCGCCCGCGTCGGGATCGCTCGCAGCCATCAGGCGGCAGCCCTCACGCGCGGCTTGACCAGCCACTCACGCCCCTTGAGCATGCCATTCCAGTAGATCCAGGGCAGAGCTTCCGACTTCAGCAACCAGCTCAGCTTGCGCGGACGCGTGCCGTCGATCATCCATTCGGGAAAGGTGGGCAGCAGCTTCCCGTCATAGCCGAATTCGGCGAGCACGATCTTGCCGCGCTCCACGGTCAGCGGGCAGGAGCCGTAGCCATCGTAGTCGGCGCCGGGTTGTCCGCCATCGAGAGCGGCAAGCGCATTCACCGCCACGATCGGCGCCTGCTTGCGCACCGCTGCGGCGGTCTTGGCATTCGGAGTGGAGCCGGCATCGCCGACGCCGAAAACGTTCGGATAGCGGACATGCTGCAGGGTGAACTTGTCGATATCGACGAAGCCGCTCTCCGGGTTCGCCAGCGGACTGTCCGCGACGAATTGCGGTGCGACCTGGGGCGGCACGGCGTGGAGCATGTCGAACTCGACCGTTTCCTCCCCCGCCTCGGTCTTGAACGTCGCTTTGTGATCGGGTCCATCGACCGCGATCAGCGTCTGGTTCAGCTTCAGGTCGATGCCGTATTTTTCGACATATTCCATCAGCGCAGGAACATATTCCTTGACCCCGAACAGCACGCCGCCCGCATTGCGAAATTCGACATCGATGTCGTTCAGGACGCCACGGTCGAGCCATGCGTCGCACGAAAGATACATCGCCTTCTGCGGCGCGCCCGCGCATTTGATCGGCATTGGCGGCTGGCTGAAAATCGCACGGCCCGATTTGAGACCGCGGACCAGCTCCCAGGTGTAGGGTGCCAGATCGAAGCGGTAATTCGAGGTCACTCCATTGCGACCGAGTGTTTCCTCGATCCCTTCGATCCTTTCCCACGCCAGACGTATGCCGGGGGCGACGATCAGGATCTTGTAGGTGACGGTGCTGCCATCGACGAGAGTGACTTGGCTGCTGTCGGGCTGGAACGACGCCGCGGCCTGTCGGATCCAATGGGCCTGCTTCGGCATCACACTCGCGGTCGGACGCCGTGTGACCGCCCCTTCGAACACGCCGCCGCCCACCATCGTCCAGCCCGGCTGGTAACAATGGTCCTCGCTCGGCTCGATGATCGCGATGTCGAGCGAGGGGCGCCTTTTCAGCATCGAAGAAGCGGTCGCGATTCCGGCGGATCCCCCGCCGATGATGACGACCTCGTGGTTCAGTCTTTGTGCCATGACGAACTCTCCGGCTCTTGTTGGTTACTCGCCCAATCGGCCACGCATCGAAGACAGGTCGTAGCCTGCCCGCTGCGCTCGCCCGATGCGTTCGTCCGCGCTCAGCTCCTCGGTATTCGCGAGGGCGTGGAGGGTGATCGAGCGGGTGCCGGTGCGGCAATATGCCAGCACCTTGCCCTCCGCCCGCTCGCAAGCCTCGGCGAATGCCGCGACGGCGGAAGGCGGAAATTCGCCGCCGGAAACGGGGATGTGGTGGAAGCAAAGACCAGCGGCTTGCGCTGCCTCGCGCATGGTCCCGGCGGGCGGCTGACCCGGTTCCTCTGCATCGGGACGATTGCAGATGATGGTGTCGAAACCCGCGTCGGCGACAGCCTGCAACTCTTCCGGGCGCAGCTGCGGTGCAACCGCGAACCTGTCCGCAACCTGGGTGAAATTCATGCTCTGACCCTTTCGAAAACCGTCACGCCAGCCATTCCTGCCAACATTGCAGCGACGAAAATCGCGGCGGCGGCGGGTTCGACGACGAGGGCGGCAATCCCCGGTCCGGGACACAGACCCGCAATCCCCCAGCCGATCCCGAACAGTGCGGAACCGCCGAGCAGGCGCGGCGTCAGGTCGGATCGGGTCGGAAGATGGAACTGCGTCGCAAGGAGCGGCTCTGCCATGCGTGGCACCAGGCGCCAGGCGAGGGCCATGACGATCATCGCTCCGCCCATCACGAAGGCAAGCGTGGGATCCCAATCTCCGAACAGATCGAGGAAGCCCCGCACCCGCGCAGGATTGGTCATTCCGCCAAGCGCCAGACCGGCTCCGAACAGCGTGCCGGACACGAGCGATGCAATCGCGCTGCGCATCACAGCACCTCCAGACCGAGGGCGTTCATGGCGGCAACCGTCGCGATGCCCGCCGCCATGAAGATCGCCGTGGCGACGATCGACCGGGTGGACAGGCGACTGACACCGCAAACGCCGTGCCCGCTGGTGCACCCACTCCCCAGGCGGGTACCGATCCCGACCAGCAGCCCGGCAATGGCGAGGGTCAGCGGGCTGGCGAAGCTCGCGGCCATCCCGCCCGACAGGAGCACCACGACCAGCGCGCCGAGCGGCAGGCCGAGCACGAACAGCCAGGCTCCGCTGCGCGCAATACCGCTGCCGCCGAGGCCGATCGCCTTCGCGGCCAGCCCCGAAACCCCGGCGATCCGACCCAGCGCCAGCAGCATCAGCGCGGCGGCAAGGCCGATGAGCACGCCGCCCGCCAGCCCGGCGAGCGGCGCTGCATCCGGATAGCCCGCCAGGGTCATACCGCGTTGACCGGTATCTTGATGTAGCTGACGCCGTTTTCTTCGGGATCGGGCAGCCGCCCGCCGCGAATATTCACCTGCACCGAGGGCATGATGAGGTTGGGCATCGCCAGCGTCTTGTCGCGGGCGCTACGCATCGCGACGAACTCCTCCTCGGTCACGCCATCCTTGACGTGGACATTGCCTTCGCGCTGCTGCCCGACCGTCGTTTCCCAGGCGTATTCGTCGCGGCCCGGCGCCTTGTAATCGTGGCACAGGAACAGCCGGGTTTCATCGGGAAGCGAGAGCAGGCGCCGGATCGAGCGGAACAGCTGGCTCGCGTCGCCCCCCGGGAAATCGGCACGGGCAGTCCCGAAGTCGGGCATGAAGATGGTGTCTCCGACGAAAGCGGCGTCGCCGATGATGAAGGCCATATCGGCCGGGGTGTGGCCGGGCACGTGGAGCGCTATTCCTTCCAGCTCGCCGACCTTGAAGGTTTCGCCATCCTCGAACAGCTTGTCGAACTGCGAGCCGTCGCGCTCGAAATCGGTTCCCGCGTTGAAGAGCTTGCCGAAGACTTCCTGCACCCGGATGATGTCGCGGCCGATCGCCAGTTTTCCGCCCAGCTTCTCCTGCAGATAGGGAGCGGCCGAGATGTGATCCGCATGGGCATGAGTCTCGATCAGCCAAGTCACTTTCAGCTTTTTCGAATTGACGTATTCGATGATGCGGTCGGCCGATCCGTTCGATGTCCGCCCCGAAGCCGCCTCGAAGTCGAGCACCGAGTCGATGATCGCCGCCTCGGCGGTCTTTGGATCGTGCACGGCATAGGATATCGTGTTGGTGGCTTCGTCGAAAAAGCCCGCTATCGAGGGGCGCAGGCACCGATCGGCCTGCGCGCGAGCGATCTGAGCGGAGGCCTGAGCAAGCGCCTTGTCGTCCGACATATCCGTTCTCCATTCAATTACATAAACTGTTTATATGTATTGCATTAAACATGTCAAGTGCTATGCGTACGGGATGAACGAGAACAGCGATGAACGCGAAGCGCCCTGCGCAGGCCTGCGGATCGGCGATTTTGCGCCGGACTTTTCCGCCCGCAGCACCACCGGCGATCTGCGCCTGTCGGATTATCGCGGCCGCTGGCTGATATTGTTTTCGCACCCGGCGGACTTCACTCCGGTCTGCACGACCGAATTCGTGGCCCTCGCCCGATCGGCGGACCTCTTCGAGCAGCGCGATTGCGCCTTGATGGCGCTGTCGGTCGACAGCCTGTTCTCGCATTTCGCGTGGCTGCGGATGATCCGCGATCGCTTCGACATCGAAGTGCGCTTCCCGATCGTCGAGGATCCGACGCTTGTCATCTGTCGCGGCTACGGGATGGTTGCGCCGCATGACAACGACAGCGGCACGGTCCGCTCCACCTTTTTCATCGATCCGGAAGGGGTTATCCGGGCGATGACCTGCTACCCGGCAAATGTCGGGCGCTCGACGCCGGAAATCCTGCGGACCCTGGATGCGTTGCAGGCGGTCG
>JAHJPT010000341.1 GCA_018819685.1 Alphaproteobacteria bacterium | reverse complement strand
TCGCCAGATTGAATTCGGGCGGCCGGCCTTCGGTCAGCGCAAGCATATCGTGAATGCCGCGATCGATGCTTTCGACATCGTAGCCGTGATCCTGCACCAGCCGGTTGAAGGCGACATGCTCGCGCGTGTGGTTGATTTCCTGGCGTGTGAACGCCTTGACCTCGGCGGCGAGCCGCGGCGGGAGATCGGCACGGAAAGCCTTGAGCGTGTCGATGAAGAAGGCTTCGCCGCGCGGCAGGCTGGCGCTCACCGAATTGTACCAGGCGGTGGCGACCGGATCGTTCGAATGCCACCAGCGCGCGGTCTTGTGCTGCCGGTCGAAGCGCTGGTCGCGCACGATCAGCGCGTGTTCTTCGGGGGTGGCTCCACGCGCCGCGATCTGCCGCTTGTCGTCGGCCCTGCCGGTCTCTAGGTCCGATCCGGGATCGATGGGGCTGTTTCTGGTCACCATAATGGTTAGGAATCTATTACGCATGGGAATCCATGGCAAGTCGTAAACGCCTCAGCCCCGAAGAGTCGCGGCTCGCCGCACTCGAAGCGGCTCGTACGTTGCTGATCGAGACGGGTCCGCAATCCATCACGCTCAAGGCGGTGGGAGCACGCGTTGGACGCACCCATGCCAACCTGCTCCACCATTTCGGTTCTGCTGCAGGGTTGCAGAAGGCGCTCGCAGCGCATCTCGCGACGAATGTCTGCGAAGCGATCGCGGTGGCGGTGCGCGCCAGCCGGGCCGGGCAGGGTTCGCCGCGTCAGGTCGTCGATCTCGCCTTCGATGCCTTCGACAAGGAAGGTGCGGGCGCACTGGCGAGCTGGATGATCCTGACGGGCAATGAGGATGCGCTCACCCCGATCGTCGAAACCATTCACCAATTGGTCGACGAAATAGCTCCCGAAGAGGCCGAAACGCACGAAGAGATCATGCGCGTCCACCAGGAAACGCTAGCGCTGGTGCTGATTGCTATGGGCGACGCGTTGATCGGCGCTGCACTGGCGCGTTCGCTGGGCCTTCCCGAAACGGCGGCGCGCGACCGGGCGGAACAAATGCTCACCACCTCGATGGCTGGATTCACTCCGCCGGGCTGACCGCCGGGCGTTGCCAGGCCGGCAGATCGGCCGGATCGAGATCGGCGACCCGCAGGTGATCCACCGCGTACCCCGGTCCAGGGCCGAGTTCCGGATAGGCGGCGCGGCGCCGCTTCTCGCCCGATCGATCCAGCGGGACCACCACCAGCCGTCGGTTGACCTTCTGGCGCCAGTTCATCCGCGCGGTGTTTTCCTGGCCGATGTAGCAGCCCTTGTCGAAGGCGACGCCGTTGAGTTCGATCGCGTTGGCCTCGAGCCACAGGATGTCGCCCATCTCGGCGCGACCTTCGGGGACCCCCAACGAGAGGCGATGGGCGCGCCAGATTGCGTCGGTCGGCTCGTCGTCTGCGCTGGTCGGGGCGAGCCAGCGCTGCCCGAGATCGGCCAGACGCGGATCGGGCACCGCGCCATCTCCAAGATGCGCTTCCCAATGCACCGCCACCTCGGGGTCCACTTCAACGGCGATCTTGCGGCGCAGGCGATAGAGCGAGAGACGCTTGGCCAGATCGTCGGCGCCATCCTTCTCGCAATCGATCAGCAGCTGACCGTGGCCTGCTGGCCAGACGATGAAATCGAACAGCGTCTTGCCCTGCGGCGAGAGCAGTCCGGCATAGGTGGGTAAGGCGCCCATGACATTGTTGGTGACCAACCCCTGGAGGAAAGCTGCAACATCTTCCTCATCCGATTGTGGGGACAGCCGGATCACGGCGCGGTCGAACAGACGGGTGGCTGGCATGGGTGACAGATAGGCCGCTGCACGCCATAGGCAAACCCCATGAGTCAAACCTCTCGACCCGCTCCCGAGTCCCTCACCATCCGCAGGCCCGACGACTGGCACCTGCATTTCCGCGATGGCGCGACGATGCGCGCGGTGGTTCCCCACACCGCGAGGCAATTCGCCCGCGCGATCGTGATGCCCAACCTCTCGCCGCCGGTTACGACTGCGCAAATGGCCGCGGACTATCGCGCGCGGATCATGGCCGCGGTGCCCGAAGGGCTGGACTTCGCCCCGCTGATGACCGCCTACCTCACCGACGACACCGATCCCGAAGATCTGGCACGCGGCTTTGCCGACGGCGTACTCACCGCCGCCAAGCTCTATCCCGCAGGCGCAACGACCAATTCGGCCAGCGGCGTGACCGACATCCGCCGCATCGACGCGGTGCCAGTGGCTGAACTCATCGGCCGCGAGCAGGAAGTAGATCGCGGTGCCGGCGCCGCGC
>JAHJPT010000340.1 GCA_018819685.1 Alphaproteobacteria bacterium | reverse complement strand
TCCTTGATAAAAACATCCTGTGTGTCTTTGTTTTCATAGATAAAGAATCCACATGCTTCTGGGGCACCTGGCTTTCGCTCATCGGTGCGGCGTCCCTGGCTTCATGTGGCTGATCCTTCGCGCGCGGCAGCTGTGCCGTTCCGCAAGATCGCGGCGCTTAGCAGGAAGGTTTCGCACCCGCAACATCGCCCCCGGCAGCGCACTAGCGTGGTTGCGCAGTCATCCCGCCGCCCGAGAGCAGCAGATCGAGCCGCTCGAGTCGCGCAGCGATGGCCGCCCGCCAGTCGGCATCCGCAGGGGCCTCGGCGAGAATCTCCGCCCACATCCGGCGCCCTTGCGCGAACTCGCCCTGGCGCAGCATTGCGAGTCCGACGAAATAGCGCGGGGCCGGGTTGTCCGGCGCCAGTTCTTCGGCGCGCGTATAGGCGAACAGCGCAGCGGCTCCGAGCCGGCCCTCCGCGTGTTCGACCAGCACATTGCCCAGCGCGACCCAGGCTTCGGCATCCCGCGGGTTCTCTGTCACCGCGTTGCGCAGGAAGTTCGCCGCGTCCTCGTACTGGCCCTGACGGGCGAAGGCATCCGCAGACACGACATAGCGCGAGGGCATCGTCTCGGGATCGTAGAACTCGCGCCGCGCCCGGACCATCAGTTCGCCGGTTTCGGCTATCGGTTGAGGACCGGCGCCGGGCGCCGCCGGCTGACCCGGCGAGCCCTGCAGGGCGTACCCCGCCAACCCGAACAGCAACGCCGCGCCGAACAGTGTCCACCCGCTGCGCGCGAGGCCGAACAACCGGGTTGCAGCGAGAAAGCCCAGTCCGGCCAGCGCGAGGATCGCCAGCCAGATCATGTGCGCTTCCCGAAGCGGCGCCAGAAGATCGCGCCGGCCACCAGCAGGATCAGCAATGGGACCGCGAACAGCGGCCAGGTGGTGCTGCTCATCTGCGGTTCGTAGCTGACGTAGTCGCCATAGCGTTCCATCAGCCAGGCACGGATCGACTCCGGGTTTTCGCCTGCGGCCACCCTGATGCGGACCTGATGCCGCATGTCGCCGGCCATTGGCGAATCGCTGTCGTGAATCGATTGCGACTGGCATTCGAGACAGCGCAGGGTCGCCATAAGCTCCAGCGCAACCGCTTCCTGCGCCGGGTCGTCGAGCTGGCGATTGGCAAAGGGCGCGGGCGGGAGCGATTGCTGCGCCAGCAGGGGTGCGCCGAGACACAGCACCAGCAGCGTCAACAAAGAACGCCGCAGCGAGGCAGGTAAGACGGGGCGAATAGCGGTCATGCGCCCGCTTCCCGCAGCTTCTGGAGCAGCACCGGCACATCGCTTTCGCGGATGTCGCCGATATGCTGGTAGGTAATTCGCCCCTCGCCATCGATGACGAAGGTTTCGGGCACACCCGAAGAGCCGATGGCGAACTGCACTTCGGACAGATCGTCCGCCCCGATCGCGACATAGGGGTTGCCGTGGCGTTCGAGGAAACGCGCGACGTCCTCGGGCCGGTCGCGAATGGCGACCCCGACGATCGGCGCGCCCTGCTCCTTCAGCCGCTCGAGATAGGGCGCTTCGGCGATGCAGGGCACGCACCAGCTCGCCCAGATGTTGAGCAGCCGCGGCTTGCCGTCGCTGAACGCGGCGCTGGCGATACCTGGCCGGTCGCTCGTCGCGGGCCGCAGGTCGAAATAGGGCAGCTCGCGTCCCACCATGCGGCTTTCGATGAAATCGTTCTTGGGCTGCGAAAGCTGATAGCCCGCAACTCCGAGAAAACCCGCGAATAGCATCAGGGGAACCCACAGGCGCCAGCGGTTCATGTCGCGCTATCCTTTAGGTGAGCGTTCTTGGGCCGAGCGTCCTCTGGCCGAGCATCTTGTGGCGGCACGTCCTCGCGCCGAGAGGCGGCGCGGCGGCGTACATGGCGACGCTTCAGATCCTCCATCACCCGACCGACCAGCGCCAGCACTCCGCCCAGCGCGATCAGCAGGCCGCCATACCAGATGAAGGTGACGAAGGGTTTCCACCACAGCCGCACCTGCCAGCGTCCGTCGCCTGCGGCATCGCCCATCACCGCATAGAGTTGGCCGTTCCAGCGGGTCGCGAGCACGCTCTCCGCCGTCTGCTGCGGCGGCGCCCAGAAGGTGCGCGATTGCGGCCGCAGCGCG
>JAHJPT010000339.1 GCA_018819685.1 Alphaproteobacteria bacterium | reverse complement strand
GGATGAAGGGGCGCGAGGTTTTCCGCCACGCGGTCGTCAATCTCGCCGAAGTGCTGGGCGAAGTGCTCGCCGATGTCGATATGACAATCGATGCTGTCGACTGGGTCGTCCCGCATCAGGCCAACGCCCGCATCCTCGACGCCACCGCGCGCAAGCTGGGCCTGCCCGCAGAGCGTGTGGTGGTCACCGTCGACCGCCATGCCAACACCTCGGCCGCCTCGGTCCCGCTCGCGCTCGACGTCGCCACGCGCGATGGCCGGATCAAGCCCGGCGATCTGGTGATGTTCGAAGCTATGGGCGGCGGCTTCACTTGGGGCGCTTCGCTCGTCCGCATGTGAAGTTTTCTTCGCTTTTCGCGGCGAAATCAGTACTATCCGTTGCGCGGTTCCACCGCAGGGGCTAGTCCTGCCCTCGGGTTTCGTGCGGGTCGCGCTTGGACTTTAGGAGGATGCGATATGCGTTCGGTGGGTACGCTCACTCGCGCCGATCTGGCGGAAACGATCAATCGCAAGATGGGCTTGTCGCGCGCTGAATCGCTCGGAATCGTGGAATCGATTCTGGCGAAGATGTGCGGTGCACTGGCCGATGGCGAGAATGTGAAGATCTCCGGCTTCGGCAGCTTCGTGCTGCGCGACAAGAAGGAACGCGTCGGGCGCAATCCCAAGACCGGGGTCGAAGTGCCGATCACCCCGCGCCGTGTCCTGACCTTCCGCGCCAGCCAGCTGCTCAAGGATCGCATCGCAAAGGAATAGCGCAATGGCCGATTTCGACGATGGCAAGGAAAGCGGCGCATTGCGCACCATCGGCGAGGTCGGGCAGGCGCTCGGCATCAAGCCGCATGTCCTGCGCTATTGGGAGCAGCAATTCCCGATGCTCGAACCGCTCAAGCGCAGCGGCGGTCGGCGCTATTACCGCGCGGAGGACGTCGCGTTGGTCGAACGTATCGACCGGCTGGTGAACCGCGAGGGTTATACGCTCAAAGGCGCCAGGGCGGCGATCATCGGCGCGCCCGATCCGCAGGCGGCGGCTCAGGCTCCCGTGGTGCGAGCCGACAGCGAGGATACCCTCGTGCAGTTGAAATCCATCCGCGACCGGCTCGAACGCGCGCTGACCGCCTGACGCTTCGCGCGCGGCTTATTCCGCCGCGGCGAGCAGTTCCTCCGCCGCGCCGAGATCCACGCTCACTAGCCGGCTCACGCCCTGTTCGACCATGGTTACCCCGAACAGCCGGTGCATCCGGCTCATCGTCACCGCATTGTGTGTGACGATAAGATAACGGGTCGCGGTTTCCTTCACCATCGCGTCGAGTAGATCGCAGAACCGGTCTATATTGGCGTCGTCGAGCGGGGCATCGACCTCGTCGAGCACGCAGATCGGTGCCGGATTGGTGAGGAACAGCGCGAAGATCAGCGCGATCGCGGTCAGCGCCTGTTCACCCCCCGAGAGCAGCGTCAGCGACTGGAGGCGCTTGCCCGGCGGCTGGGCGTAGATCTCGAGCCCGGCGTCGAGCGGGTCGTCGCTGTCGATCAGCGCCAGATGCGCCTGTCCGCCCTCGAACAATTGCGTGAACAGTCGGCGGAAATGCGTATCCACGCGCTCGAACGCATCGCGCAGACGCTCTCGACCTTCGCGGTTGAGGCTGCCGATCGAACCGCGCAGCCGGCTGACGGCCTCGGCCAGCTCGGCCTGCTCGGCGGTGCTCGCGCCGTACTCCGCCTCGACCCGCGCGAGTTCCTCCGCAGCCACCAGATTGACCGGGCCGATCCGCTCGCGGCTGTCGGTCAGACGGTCCATTTCCTCGCTCTCGGTCTCGGCCGACCGGATCGCCTGTGCGTCGAAGCCGAAGCTGTCGGGGAGATGAGGGGGCGGACATTGGAAACGTTCGCCGGATGTCCGCGCCATCTCGATCCGGCGGGCATCCTGGCTTTCGGCGCGTGCGGCGAGGCCGGCACGCTTCTCGCGCGCCTCGGCCAGCGCCTCGTTGGCGGCGGCGAAATCGCGATCGGCGGAAGTGCCGGCGTCCTGCGCTGTGGCGAGCGCCGCTCCGGCCTGCGCCAATCCTTCGGACAGCCGCGCACGGACGGCATCGCCCTGCTCCATCTCGCGCATCAGACCCTCGGGCTTCGCGACCACGACCGCGCGCTCCTCGTCGATCTCCTCGAGCCGCCGCGCCATATCGGCCATCCGCCGCGCCGCTTCGCTCGAGCGCGCCTCCCAATTGGCTATGTCCGAACGCTGCGCCGCGTTCCGCTCTCGGGCAACGGCCAAAGCCTGATCGTGTGCGGCGAGTTCCGCCGCCGCCGCCTGCACATCCGAGCGCGCCGCTTCGTTGCGGGCTCGCGCCGTTTCGAGTTTCGCCCGACCGGTCTCGGGATCGGGCAGGGCGGCGCGCTTGGCCTCGGCTGTCGTGATCTCCACCTTCGCCGAGCCCAGCAATTCATCAAGCTCCGATTGCGCGCGTTCGAGTTCGGTGCGCCGCGACGCCATGCGCTCGCGCGCAGCCTCCGCCTGGTCGAGCGCACGCAGTTTCTGGCGCTCGTCTTCCGAGGCCTGCGCCAGTTCGCGCTCCACTGCCACGAGGTCGCGCTGCAACGCAGAGAGCTCCGCCTGCGATTGCGTCTGCGCAGCTTCGGCCTGCTCGACCGCAATGCGCAGCGCCGGAAGCGCATCGGCGAGTTCGGCATGGCGGTTCTCCGCCTCGAGCAGGGCGGCTTCGGCGGCACCTTCGCCACGCGCGACGAACCCGTCCCAGCGGCGCAGATGGCCCGAGGTGGTTACCAGCCATTCGCCGGGACCAAGTGAGCGTCCATCGTCCGATCCTGCAACATGCACGAGCGCCAGTCGTGCGGCCAGTTCGGGCGGGCATTCGGTGACCCCGGCAGCTAGACTGTCCGCGACTGCGGCGGGCGGCGTACTGCCGGTCCAGAAACGGCCTTCCTCGCTATTGGCGGGATCGCCGAGCAGCGCCTTGCTGTCGCGCCCGAGCACTGCGGCGAGTGCGCGCTCGTAACCCTTGGCGGCACGCAGACCGTCGATCGCCTGCTTGCGACCCTGGCGCTTTTCCGCCGCCTTCGCCCGGGCTTCGCGGTCCCGCTCGAGCGCGGCGAATTCGCGTTCGACTCCCGAGAGCTCCGCCCGAGCCGCGGACAGTGCGCTCGCGGCATCGTCGCGCATCTGCTGCAGATCCGCCTTGCGCGCCTGCATGGCCGCGATCTTGTGCTGGCGCGCTTCGCGCTCGCTACTCGCGGCCTCCGCGGCCTGGCGCGCTGCATCGACATCGGTGCCCGCATCCTCGCGTTCGAGCGCCTCGCCCTGCTCGGTCAGCCGGCGGCGGTCCGCCTCGAGCCGGTCGAGCCGCGCGCGCGTCTGCGCGATCTCGGCCTCGACCACGCGCCATTCGGCTTCGGTCCCGGCATTGTCGGCGGTGGCCTTGGCGAGCGCGAGTTCGGCGGCGCGCGCGGCGCGTTCGGCGTCCTCGGCACGGGCAGCCAGCGCGGGACGCCGTTCCTCGTCCGCGGCCAGCGTCTTGCGCCCGGCCTCCAGCTCCGCCTTCAACTTCGCCAGCGCCCCGGCCGCGTCGCGCGTCAGCCGGTCGGCATCGCCGCGATCCTCTTCCAGCCGGGTCTTCTGGCGGTCGAGATCGCGCAGCCGCTGCTCTGCCGCCTCGAGTTGGCTCGTGAGCGCCGCCATCCGGTGGCCATGCGCGGTGGCATCGTCGCGCCGGTCGGCCAGCTCCTCACGCGCCGCCGACAGGATCTCCGCGGCTTCATGCTGCGCCTTTTGTGCGATGTCGGTGGCGCGCTTGCTCTCCTCGACCCCCGCATCGGCCTGCGCCGCTTCTGCCTTGGCGCCCTCAGCAGCCTCGGCGGCATCGCGCCAGCGAGCGAAGACCAGCCGCGCCTCTGAAGTGCGGATCTCGTTCAAGAGCGCGGTGTAGCGATCGGCCTGCTTGGCCTGGCGCCGCAGCGAGGCGATCTGGCTGTCGAGCCCGGCAGCGAGATCCTCGAGCCGGGCGAGATTGGCCTCAGTCTGGCGCAGCTTGCTCTCGGCATCGCGGCGCCGAACATGCAGGCCGGCGATCCCCGCCGCCTCCTCGAGCATCTGGCGGCGTTCGGCGGGCTTGGCGGCGATCACCTGCGCGATCTTGCCCTGGCTCACCAGCGCGGGCGAATGCGCGCCGGTGGCGGCATCGGCGAAGGTCAGCGCGACATCCTTGGCGCGCACATCCTGCCCATTGACGCGATAGGCCGAACCCGCGCCGCGCTCGATCCGGCGGATAACCTGCAGCTCCTCGCCGTCGCCGGTCCGGCCGTTCAGCACCACTTCGGCGAAATCGCGCGGCGGGCGCGACTGGGTGCCGGCGAAGATGACATCCTCCATCCCGCCCGAGCGCATCGATTTGGGCGAATTCTCGCCCATCACCCAGCGAATCGCCTCGAGCAGGTTGGACTTGCCGCAGCCATTGGGGCCGACGACACCGGTCAGCCCAGATTCGATGTGCAATTCTGCCGGTTCGACGAAGCTCTTGAAGCCGCTGAGCTTGAGCTTGCTGAGGAGCATCGCCGATCCGCTACCCCGCGCCGACTGTTACCTGGCGCCGGCGCGCTGGAGCACGGGTTCGAGAGCCTGCCAGGTGTTGACGGTGTCGAGCTTGCTGCCGTTGACGAAGAACGTCGGGGTGCCGGTCACTCCCAGCTCGTTCGACTGCCGGGTCGAATTTTCGGCGATCGCCGTCATCGCGTCGAAATCCGCGAGGCAGCTGCGCGCCTGATCCTCGCTGATCCCGCGCGCTGCGAAGAAGTCGTAGAAGCCCGCGACCTCGGCAGCGGCCACGAAGCGCTGTTCCTCGGGCAGCGCCAGCGCCTGCTGGAACTGCTCCTGCCGCTCGAAGACGGGGCCGAGGACGGATTGCAGGTTTTTCCAAACCTGATCGGACAGCGGGTGATAGGTCTCGTCCGCACCGCACCGCACCAATTGCGCGAGCATGAGATCGTGCGGGGCGTGGATCTGGTTGCGCAATTCGTAGCTCACCCGGCCGGTGTCGACATATTCTTCCTTGAGCTGGTCGGCACCGTTCTGCGCGAATGCGGCGCAGGCGGGACAGGTCAGCGAGGCATATTCCATGACCTTGATCGGCGCATCGGGATTGCCGAGCAGATAGCCATCGGCCTCCGTGACGGTGACGACATCGGACCATTCCTGCCCCTCGGGCGCCGGTATTTCGGCGATCGCTTCGCCTTCGAGGCTGCCGGTCTCTTCCGCGCCCGACCCGCAGGCGGACAGCGCCAGCGCGAGCGGGAAGGCCAATGCGGCGAGAAACGGAGAACGGATTGCGGTCATCGAAGTGGGTCCTTGGTATAGAGTGGCGAGGCTAGCCGAGAGGTGCGGGTGGATGGAAGCGCGGCCTTGCGCTTTTTCACACAAATCGACCCATGGCGGTGGCGATCAGAAGCGGCTGCCGAGCGCCTTCTCGAGCGCCGACCAGGTGAAGACGCCGTCGAGCAGCTTGCCGTCCACGACGAAACCGGGCGTGCCTGTGAGCTTGTAGGCCGCGATATCGGCCTGACTGGACTGGGCCAGCGCCGCCGCCTTCGTCTCGTCCGCTAGGCAGCGGTCGAGCGCGACCCGCGAATAGCCGCGCCGTTCCATGAGGGTGTAGAAGCCCAGATCGCTCGCCATGGCCTGGCGACGCGCGCCATTGGTGCCGAATTGCCAACGCGAGCGCTGCGCCTGAGTGGTGGCGCGCGCCTTGGCCAACCATTCGTCCTGCGCGTGCAGGATCGCCGAATGGTTCTCGGCGAATTTGGCCGGGTCGCCGCAATGGGTCAGCAGCGCCGCGGTCAGATCGATCGGATCGCGCAGCAGATGGCGGATTTCGAAGCTGACCCTGCCGTTGGGGACATAGGCCAGCTTGATCGCCGGCTCGCCATCGCGCGCGAAATCGGCGCAATGCGAGCAGGTGTAGCTCATGAACTCGACCAGCTTGACCTTGGCTTCGGGATTGCCGAGCAGATGTCCGTTGTCGCGTTCGACGACTGTCGTGGTCCAGTTCTGCCCCGGTTGCGCCACAACCGCGACGGCGCTCCCGGCCAGCGCGGTGACGCCCAGCGCCAGCGCCAGCTTTACACTTCGTTTGGTCATCTCTCGTCGCTTTCCTTGTCCCCATCGCCGAAGCTGCGCGCGAGGGATTCGAGCACGGCGCGCAGTTCCGGATCGCCGATATCGCGCAGGCTGTCCCCCAATTCCATCGGAATCGGCTTGAGCGAGGGCGGCGCTTTGGGGCGTTCGCTAAGGGCGGGCGCCTGAACCGCGCCTTGCCGCATCTTGACCCGCGCCACCGCCTTGTAGCCGAAGAAGCGGTTCACCCGCTCGACGATCTCAGGGATCACATGCTGGATCAGCGGGGCATGCGCGGGCAGGACCACCAGTTGCAGGATGCCCTCGGATTTCTCGCCCGGCGGGAAGCGGATCGATTCGGGCGCGCAGACGCGGGCATGCGCCTCGCCGACGATTTCGGGCCAGCGCGAAACCACGCTCGACTGGACGAAACCGAAGCGGCGAAAGGCGGTGCGGCCGATCTGCGGCATCAGATCGCTGATCGCCTTGGCTTGGCCCCCGCGCGGGCGCTCGTAGGGTTTGACGCGGTTCGAGGGCTTGCCCTTCGCGGGTGATGCTTTCGCTTTGGCGGGCTTCGGGGGCGTGTCGCTTTCCATCTGTGCGCTCCCCATGCCATAGCCGCGCCGTGACCTCCACCATCGCCGACAGATTGCTCGAATGGTACGACCGCCATGCCCGCTCGCTCCCGTGGCGGGCGAGGCCCGGCGAACCGGCACCCGACCCCTATCGCGTCTGGCTTTCCGAGGTGATGTTGCAGCAGACCACGGTCGCTGCGGTGAAGCCCTATTTCGCCGCCTTCACCGCACGCTGGCCGACCGTTGCGGCGCTCGCCGAGGCTCCCGAGGAGGAGGTGATGGCCGCCTGGGCGGGACTGGGGTATTATTCGCGGGCGCGCAATCTGATCAAGGCCGCACGCGCAGTTGCGGCGCGGGGCGGGTTCCCCGACACCGAAGCCGAACTGCGCGAACTGCCGGGGTTGGGCGCCTACACCGCGGCCGCCGTCGCGGCGATCGCCTTCGACCGCCGCGCGGTGGTGGTGGATGCCAATGTCGAGAGGGTGGTGGCGCGGCTGTTCGCGATCGAAATCCCATTACCGCAGGCGCGCAAGGCCATTAGCGCCGCCGCCGAGACGGCAACTCCGGACTGCCGCGCCGGGGATTTCGCGCAGGCGATGATGGATCTGGGCGCGACTATTTGCACCACGCGCGATCCCAAATGCCTGCTTTGCCCTTTGGCAGAGGGCTGTGCGGCACGATCGAGCGGCGATCCCGCCCGGCTGCCGATCAAGGTCAAGAAGAAGGAGAAACCCTTCCGCCGAGGAACTGCCTTCTGGATCGAACGCGACGATTGCGTCTGGCTGGTCCGCCGCGCGGGCAAGGGCATGCTCGGCGGGATGCGCGCGCTCCCCGACGATGGCTGGTCGGCGCAGGTCGACGGCGGGGGTGAGACGCCGCTGGTCGGAGACTGGCAGCCGCTCGGGCGGGTCGTCCATGTATTCACCCATGCCCGGCTCGAACTGTCGGTCAGCCGCTATGAAGGCCTGCAAACGCCGCAGGGCGAGGGCGAATGGTGGCCGCTGGCCACGCTCGATGACGCCGGTTTGCCGACGCTGTTCGCAAAGGCGGCTCGGCTGGCGCTCGCCTAGATAATGCCGCCGCCCAGCGCGAGCCGGACGATCGCGATCGCCAGTACGACGAGGCAGAAATTGCGCCCGCTTCGGTGCGAGGACAATTGCCCCGCGGCGATACCCGCCACGATGATCGGCAGCGCGAACCAATTTCCCCAGCCGAGGAAGGGAATGGTCGCGGGGATGACAATGACGAGCGAGAGGATTCCCAGCAGGATCGAGACAATGTTAAGCATGTGTCATAGATAGGTAAGACAGCGCCGTCATGCAAGCGAGGATCGCCCCGAGGGGCTTTTCCAAGGTTGCAATTTGCAATCGGGTGTTCACAACCGCGAATGCATCGGCGCGGCTTGCACGCGCCACCAGGAGAGGACACCGCATGGCCTACCGCGAATTCGACAGCCACCAGCTATCCCGCCGCAGCCTGCTGCGCGGGGGGGCCATGATCGGCGCCGGAGCCGCTTTTGCCGGGCTGCCGGGAGCGGGGCTGTCGGCTCAGCCCGCTGCGCAGCACGGCCAATGGCCCGCGGTGGCGGCGATGGTCGACAAATACGTCGGCGAGCGCAAAGTCGCCAACATGGCCGCGACGCTGGGCTGGGGCCAACGCGATCCGCTGGTGATCGCCAAGGGTACCCTCGCGATCGGTCAGGCGGCAACCGCGGGAATCGACAGCCTCTATCGCATCTACTCGATGACCAAGCCGATCACGGGCATGGCGGCGATGATGCTGATCGACGACGGCAAGCTGGGTCTCGACCAGCCGCTGGCCGAAATCCTTCCCGCTTTCGCCGATATGCAAGTGCAACGCACCTACGACGGCTCCGTTACCGATCTGGTGCCGGCGGTGCGCCCGATCACCATTCGCCAGGTACTCACCCACACCGCTGGTTTGGGCTACAACATCGTCCAGAAGGGGCCGATTTCGAAACTCTATGTCGAGCGCGGGATCGTGCCGGGCCAGGTCAGCCGCATCCCCGTTCCGGGTCTCGGTCGGGCCGAGGCGGTACGCGGGCTCGACAATTTCGCCGACCGGCTGGCGCAGGTGCCGCTGGTGCTCCAGCCGGGTTCCAAATGGAGCTATTCGGTCGGGCTCGACCTGATGGGCCGGGTCATCGAGGTCGCGAGCGGGATGAGCTTCGAGGCCTTCCTGCGCGAGCGATTGTTCGAACCCGCAGGGATGACCAGCACCTTCTTCCGCGTTCCGCAAAGCGAAGTGGGGCGCTTCACCACCAATTACGGAATCGTCGCTTCCGTCCCCGTACCGATCGATCCGGCGCGTGCCTCGATCTATCTCGACGAACCGTCCTTCCCCTATGGCGGCGCAGGGCTGGTTTCGAGCCCGCGCGATTACGACCGCTTCCTGCGAATGCTGCTGGGTTACGGCATGCTCGACGGCAAGCGGATCATGGGCGAGCTGGCGGTCCGGGTCGGGACCTCCGACCTGCTCCCCGAAACCGCCGTCACCAAGGGCACCTGGATCGAAGGCCAGGGCTTCGGCGCGGGGGGCCGGGTGACCGATGGCTCCTATGGCTGGGGCGGGGCTGCGGGCACGGTCGCCTTCGTGAATTTCGATGCCAATCTGCGCGCGGCGATGTTCACCCAGTACATGCCGTCCGAGGCCTATCCGATCCACGCCGGTTTCCCGGCGGCGGTCGCGAAGGATCTCGCGACGATGCAGGGCGCCTGATGCTGGCATTTACCGGGTCGCGGCTCGACCGGGCCGATAACGACCGCGCCGATCCGGAGCGGCTGGCCACGCATATGAACTGGCGGGCGCGCCTGCTCGCGCTCGACGGGCTGATGCCCGGAACGGACGAGAGCGGCGCGCTCGCCTGGGGCACGCTGGCCGATGCACCCGAGGATGCCGAGCTGGTGTTCCTCG
>JAHJPT010000338.1 GCA_018819685.1 Alphaproteobacteria bacterium | reverse complement strand
GCTCGCTGGTCCGGCGCGAGATGACCACGCGTTCGAGCATCCGATCCTGCCCTTCGCGCCAGACCTTCGCCATCCGCAGGCAACCCAGCGCCCACCACACGGTGCGGTAGACCAGCCAGTAGCGGAAGCGGTCGCGGTCGACCGTCAAGCCGCGTTCGGCCTCGTAGGCCGCGAACCAGTCTTCGAGCGACCCCAGCCCCAGCGCCGGGCGGTCGATCCGGGCAAAACGCCAGACGGTCATGCAGGCGAAGGCCAGATCCTCGTGGCGATCGCCCCGATGCGCCAGCTCCCAGTCGAGCACCCCGGTGAGCGCGCCGTCCTCGGCGAGGATATTGCCCAGCCGGTAGTCGCCATGCACCAGCACAGGTTCGGCCCGCGCGGGCAAGTGATCGCCGAGCCATTTCAATCCCAGCGCGATGATGGGCCGGTCGCCGCCGGCTTCCGCGAACTGGACCCGCAGGCCTTCGAGTGCCTCGGCATAGTCCATCTCGGGAATATCCGCGGGCAGCGCCTCGGCGTCGAGCGCGTGGATCCGTGCCAGATCGCGCGCGCATTGCGAGAGCAGCTCTCCGGGGCGCTCCATCGCCAGGATCGCGCCCGGATCGGGAGTGCCGGGCAGCGCGCGCATCACGAAGCCGCTGCCGATCGCGTCTTCCGGCGCGAGCTCGACCACCACCTCGGGCGCCGTCACCCCGGCGCCATGCGCCGCGCGGATGATCGCCGCCTCGGTGTCGTGGCCGAAGGGCCGGTCGGCCATGAAGGCGAGACTGGGCGCGCGGCGCAGCACGTAAGCCCCGTCGCCCGCCTGGAAGCGCCAGCTTTCCATCGTCGCCCCGCCGGTAAGTCGGGTCAGCCCCTCCGGCGGCGGCAAGCCGGTCCGCGCCAGCGCCCGTGTCAGGCCGGCGCGCAATTCTGCACTGTCCGATGTCTCTCCCATCGCCCGCACTGTCGCACCGTCGCAAGTTTCGCTCAAGCCCCGGAGCAAAGCGCAGCCCGGCGCATTGATGTTGCGACAGCAATCAACACGCCAACAACGTAAGGAGATGCCGATGAAACTGCCGCACAAGGCCCATGTCGCCCTCGTCGATGGAAAGAGCTTCACCGTGATGCGCAATGGCGGCAACCCGTTCGAACCCAAGTTGGAAGGCGCCACCAAGCCCGATCTGTCCGCCACCAATTTCAGCGCCGGCGTCAGGCATCAGGACAATGGCGGACGCGAAAGAGGGACGAGTACCCAGCTCGACGAACTGGCCCACGCGGCGGCCGCGACCGAATGGATCAACGCCAAGGCGATCGCGGGCGAGATCGAGGATGTGCTGATAATCGCCGATCCCAAATCGCTGGGCGAGATGCGGCGGCATTATCACAGCGAGCTCAAGCAGCGGCTGGTCGGCGAGATCGACAAGACGCTGACCGGCGAGACCACCGACCGAATCGAGCAGGCGATCTCCGCCGCGTGATCGTCGCTCGTCAATGGTTTCGCGGTCCGGAACCCTGATAGTCCTTGGCCGGGGTCGCGGATCGCGACCCCGGTCGCTCAGACGCCACTTGTCGTCGCAAATCAACTTGTTATGCAAACGATGGCGCCGTTAAGTCTCTGCCAACGATAGGCATGATAGGCAGGGCGCATGGGGATCAAGACACTAGCTACGACTATCGCAACCGCGCTGCTTGGGCTGTCGTCGCCCGCTCTTGCGCAATCGACGCCGCTCGAAGCGACATTCGATGCCACCCTGGGGACTCAGGTGCGCCCGCTCCCGACCTATCAGGCGGTCTACGAAACCGGTTTCGAGCGGCGGATCGCCGAGCTCGCCGATGGCGGAAACGGCCGAATCGGCGTCGCAGCGATCGACCTCACGACCGGGCAGCAGATCGCGGTGCTGGGCGACCAGCGCTTCCCGCTCGCCAGCACCAGCAAGATCGCCATTGCCGCCACCTTCCTCGAAGGCGTCGAGAAGGGGCGCTGGAGCCTGAACAGCGAGTTCCCGCTGCTGTGGCCGCGCAAATCGGCGCGCTTCTCCTCGACCGTCGCGCCGGTGGCCGAAGGCAAGCACATGAAGGCGATCGATCTGATCGAGATCATGATCACCCGCTCGAGCAACCCCGCCACCGATGCGCTGCTGCGGGTCGTCGGCGGTCCGGCTGCGGTCAATTCCTGGATGCGCCGCAACGGCATGAGCGAATTCAGCATCGATCGCGACATCGCCACGCTGGTGCGCGACGATGGCGAATTCGATCCCGCGTATCATATCGACCGGCGCGACAGCGCGACTCCGGGCGAGATGGTCGAACTGCTGAAGGGGATCTATCAGGGCAAGTTCCTCACCGCCGCAAGCCGCCGCGTTCTGCTGGGCGCGATGAGCCGCACCCGCACCGGCACGCGCCGCATTCCGGCGATGATGCCCGCCAGTGTGCGGGTCAGCCACAAGACCGGCTCGCTCAACAACACGTCGAGCGATATCGGCTTTCTCGAAATGCCCGACGGACGCACCGTCGCATTGGCGATCTACGTCACCGGCCAGGGCTCGCGCCCGGCGCGCGAGGCCAAGATCGCCGCGATCGCGCGGGCGATCCACGATGGCTACAATGACCGCGCGCGGGTCTGGGCCAACGCGCAATACGGCGGTCAATAGACCGGGCATCCCTCTCTCGCCTCGATCTTCCCGTCGGACACGAAAAAGGGCGGCACCTCGCGGCGCCGCCCTTCTTTTCAATCCACGAAGGGGATCGAATTAGTCGACCTGAGCTTCGGTGACGGTTTCGTCCTGCAGCTCGGCTTCGGCGCCGGCAGCAGCGGCGTCGGCTTCGGTCACGACTTCTTCAGCACCGGCTTCCATTTCGGCACCCATGGTGTCGACTTCGGCGCCCATGGCGTCCATGTTGGTCTCGGTGTCGGCGATGGCGCTTTCGGTGGTGACTTCGGCAGCGTCTTCGGTGCCTTCCGAGCAAGCGGCGAGGGTCAGAGCGGCGGCCGAAGCGGCGGCGACGAGAGCGATCTTACGCATAGATGAAATCCTTGATCAGAGAGTTCGAGGCGGTCCTTAATCAGGGCACCGCGCGAGGCCTCATTGTGGCCTCGTGGTGTCCAAATAATGGCGACAATGTGACGACGCAAGCGAATTCGACTCATTTGGCCTCATATTGCCGCATTGCTGCCTTATTCGCCCTTCGCAAAGCGCTCCCCAATCCCGCGAGCCGCTGCTAGACCCCGCCGCATGTCAGCAAAGCAGCATCTCTATCTGGTCGACGGGTCGGCCTACATCTTCCGGGCCTACCATCGCCTGCCGCCGCTCACCAACCCGGAGGGCACCCCGGTGGGCGCGGTCTATGGTTACACCACCATGCTGTGGAAGCTGGCGCAGGACCTGCATACGGCCGACGGGCCCACGCACCTTGCGGTCATCCTCGACAAGTCGAGCACCTCGTTCCGCAACGAGATCTACGACCAGTACAAGGCCAACCGCCCCGCCCCGCCCGAGGATCTGGTACCGCAGTTCCCGCTGATCCGCGATGCGACCCGCGCCTTCTCGCTGCCATGCATCGAGGAAGAGGGCGTCGAGGCCGACGACGTCATCGCCTCCTATGCCCGCGCCGCCACGCGCAGGGGGTGGGACGTCACCATCGTCTCTTCCGACAAGGATCTGATGCAGCTGGTCGGCAAATGCGCCGATGACGAGTTGGAGGACGGCGTCACCGAAGGCGGCTGCATCGACATGCTCGACACGATGAAGAATGCGCGCATCGGGCGCGAGGAAGTGATCGAGAAATTCGGTGTGCCGCCCGAACTGGTCGGCGACGTGCTCGCCCTCATGGGCGACTCGGTCGACAATATCCCCGGCATCTTCGGCATCGGCCCCAAGACCGCGTCCAAGCTGATCGCCGAGCATGGCTCGCTCACCGCTGCGCTGGACCATGCGCCGGACATGAAGACCTCCAAGCTCAAGGAGCGGCTGCTCGAAGGCCGCGACATGGCCGAGCTCAGCCGGGTGCTGGTGACGCTGCGGGAGGATTGTCCGCTCCCCGAGCCGCTGGAGGATTTCAAACTCGACGCCGTGCCCAAAGAGCCGCTGGCCGAATTTCTCGATAAGCACGGCTTTTCCAGCCTGCTCAAACGGCTCGACGCGGGCGCCGGCAGTCCGGCGCGCACCACCGATCTCGACCCGGCCAAACCGGTCAACAAAGGCGCCTTGGCCGAAACCGGCGGCAGTCGGCAGGATCTGCCCGATATGCCCGAGGTCGACCGTTCGACCTATGAATGCGTGCAGAGCATGGAGCGGCTCGAACACTGGATCGCCCGCGCCTTCGCCGCGCGCAAGGTGGCGTTCGACACCGAGACCAGCGGGCTCGATGCGATGCGCGCCGAGGTTGCCGGCATATCGCTGGCGCTGGGCCCCAACGACGCCTGCTACGTTCCCTTCAACCACGGCGGCAGCGACATGTTCGCAGAGCGGCCCGAACAGGTCGATCGCGAGGCCGCGCTCCGGGCTCTGAAGCCGCTGCTGGAAAGCGATGCGGTGCTCAAGATCTGCCAGAACGCCAAATACGACATCAACATCATGGCGCGCTGCGGAAAGGCGGTGGGCGGTATCGCAATGGCGCCGGTCGACGACACGATGATCGTCAGCTTCGCGATGGACGCCGGCCGTTCGCTCGACGGGATCGGCGCCGGAGGAATTGGCGGGGGCCACGGCATGGACGAACTGGCCGAGCGCCATCTCGGCCACAAGTGCCTCACTTTCAAGGAGTTATGCGGCACCGGCAAGAAGGCGATTCCCTTCACCGAGGTCCCGCTCGACAAGGCGACGCAATATGCGGGCGAGGATGCTGACATCACCTGGCGCCTGCACCACGTCCTCAAGCCGCGCCTGCCGGGCGAAGGCGCCACGCGCATCTACGAGCGGGTCGATCGGCCGCTGATCCCGGTCGTCGCGCGGATGGAGCGCGAAGGGATCAAGGTGGATCGCAGCGAGCTCGCGCGCCTGTCGGAGCAATTCGCTGCGGAAACAACCAGGATCGAGCGCGAGATCTGGGAATGCTGCGGCGAGGAATTCGCCATCGGCAGCCCCAAACAGCTCGGCGAAGTGCTGTTCGAGCGGATGGGCTACAAGGGCGGGCGCAAGGGCAAGAGCGGGCAATATTCCACCGACCAGACGGTGCTCGAAAGGCTGGCCGCCGAGGGGGCGCAAGTCGCCACCATGGTGCTCGAATGGCGCCAGCTGTCCAAGCTGCGCTCCACCTATACCGAGGCGCTGCAGGCGGCGATCAATCCGGATACGGGGCGTGTGCATACCTCCTACAGCCTCGTCGGGGCGCAGACCGGGCGGCTCTCTTCCACCGATCCGAACCTGCAGAACATCCCGATCCGCACGGAGATCGGGCGGCAGATCCGCAAGGCCTTCGTGCCCGAGGAGGGCAACGTGCTGCTCGCGGCCGATTATTCGCAGATCGAGCTGCGCCTCGCGGCGCACATGGCCGACGTCCCGCAGCTAAAGGAGGCGTTCGAGAAGGGTGAAGACATCCACAACCGCACCGCGCTCGAAATGTTCGGCAGTGTCGATCGCGATACCCGCGCGCAGGCCAAGACGATCAACTTCGCCATCCTCTACGGCATCTCGCGCTGGGGCCTGGGCGGTCGGCTGGGGATCGAGGCGGACGAGGCGCAGGCGATCATCGACACCTATTTCCAGCGTTTTCCCGGCATCCAGAACTACATCCACTCGACGCTCGAGAAGGTGCGCGAGCGCGGCTATTCGCAGACGCTGTTCGGGCGCAAGACCTGGTTCCCGCGGATCAATTCCAAGAATCAGGCCGAACGCCAGGGCAGCGAGCGCGCGGCGATCAACGCGCCGATCCAGGGCACCAGCGCCGACATCATCAAGCGCGCGATGGCCCGCATGATGCCGGCACTCGAGGAGGCCGGGCTGGGCAAGGTCCGC
>JAHJPT010000030.1 GCA_018819685.1 Alphaproteobacteria bacterium | reverse complement strand
CCTACGGCGAGAGCCAGTTCGGAGCATTGCTGCGCTACGAACTCGGGCCGGGTCGCCGGCTTCTGCCGCAGGCCTATCTGCGCGCGACCGGAGCGATCGATACGCGCGAGGCCGATCTCGCGGCTGGCGTCAGCATCCGACCACTGGCCGCGCTTCCCTTGCGCACGCATACAGAGGTCCGGCTGTCTCGTCTCGGCGAACGGACCGAACTGCGCCCGTCGGCTTTCGTTACGACGGGCATCGACGAGGCGTTGCCGCTGGGCGCCCGGGTTCGCGGTTACGCGCAGGCGGGCTATGTCGGTGGCGAGTTCGCCACTCCCTTCGCCGATGGCAGCCTCGTGGTCGAGCGCGACGCCAAGCGCTTCGCGCGCGGGGCACTCGCCGTCGGCGCCGGAGTATGGGGCGGCGCTCAGGAAGGAGTGGCGCGGCTCGATGCCGGCCCGACCGCCAGCGTAGATTTGCGCATCGGGCAGGGCAGGGTAAAATTGGCCGCAGATTACCGCCTGCGGATCGCGGGCGAGGCGGAACCCTCGTCGGGAGCGGCGCTGACGCTATCGACCTCTTTCTGAGCCGCCGCGACTTACATCGCCGGGCGTGCTGGGATAGGGGCCGCACATGGACGTCTACCTGCCGATCGCGAACCTGTCCGTGAACGGGCTCTGGATCGTTGCGCTCGGCGGCGTGACGGGTCTGCTCTCGGGCCTGTTCGGGGTCGGCGGCGGGTTTCTGACGACGCCCTTGCTGATCTTCTACGGTGTCCCGCCGACCGTCGCCGCCGCCTCGGCCGCGACCCAGGTCACCGGCGCCAGCGTCTCCGGCGTATTCGCGCATTCCAGGCGCAGCGGGGTGGATTACCGTATGGGGGGCGTGATGGTCGCCGGCGGGATGGTCGGAGCGGTGATCGGTTCGTTGCTGTTCCGCTTCCTGCGGGCCATCGGCCAGATCGACGTCGTGATCAGCGCGCTCTACGTGATCCTGCTCGGGTCGATAGGAACGATGATGGCGCGAGAAGCGGTTCGGGCATTGCGCGGTAGATCCTCCGCTTCGGTCGCGAAGCGGCGTCGGCACCATCCGTTGGTAACCTCGTTGCCGATGCGCTGGCGGTTCTATCGTTCGGGTCTTTACATATCCCCGCTGGCGCCGCTGATCCTGGGGGTGTTGGTCGGCATCCTCACCATGCTGATGGGGGTGGGCGGCGGCTTCATTCTCGTGCCCGCGATGCTCTATATCCTGGGGATGAGCGCGAATGTCGTGGTCGGCACCAGTCTTTTCAACATTCTGTTCGTCACCATCGCCACCACCATGATGCATTCGCTCACCACGAGGGCGGTCGATATCGTGCTGGTGGGACTGCTGCTGATCGGATCGGTCACCGGCGCGCAGATGGGTACGCAGGTCGCCGCCAAGGTGAAGCCGGAAATCCTTCGCCTGATCCTCGCCTCGATCGTTCTCGCGATCGCCTTGCGCATGTTCTTCGGCCTGTTCGTCCGGCCCGACGAAATCTACACGATCGCGCCGCTGTGAGGGTGCTGCTGCTCTTGCTGTTCGCCCTCATGCTCTCGGGCCAGCGGGATCCCATCCTGGTGCCCGAAGTATCGCAGCACGAGGTGCAGGTGCGCCAGGGCTTCACCGGCACCGAATTGCTGCTGTTCGGCGCGATCATCGATCCGGCCGGACGGGGGGTCGGCGGACGATACGACATCGTCGTCGTGCTCAAGGGCCCACCCGAGCCGATCAGGCTGCGCGAGAAGGCGCGGTTTGCAGGCGTCTGGGTCAATGCCGAGAGCACGGACTTCCGCTCGGTCCCTTCCTTCTTCGCGGTGGCTTCCTCGCGCCCGATCGAGGAGATCGTCGACCAGAAGACCGCCGCGATCTACGAATTCGGGACCGAATATATCCAGCTGTCGCCCACGGGAATCATCGATCCTGAGGAACAGGCGCGTTTTGCCGCGGGCCTAGTCGATCTCAAGACGCGGCAGAACCTCTATCAGGAAATTGTCGGCGGCGTCGAACTGCGCGAAGACGTGCTGTACCAGGCGCGGATCTCGCTGCCCTCGAATGTCAGCACCGGAATCTACACGGCCGAGACCTTCGCCGTGACGGATGGCCGCGTCATCGCTTCGGCGATGGCGGAGGTCGCGGTGCGAAAGGTGGGGTTCGAACGCTTCATAGAGAATTCCGCCAATCATTGGGGCCTTTACTACGGTTTCGCTGCGGTGGTGCTCTCGATCGGGATGGGCTGGGCCGCGAGCCGCTTCTACGCGATGATCTGACAGGATTTTCCGGAGCTTGCGCGCACTCGCATAGTTCGGTCGTTACGACATTTTAACCGTCGGCGCTTAGGCCAAATTATACAACAGCCGCGCGACCGGAAGCTTCATGACCGATATGTCTCATCACAATTTCCGCCCTCCCGACCCGTCCGAAGACGATGGGGCGGAGTGGCCGCAGCGCAACGCGCTGCGCGACCGGATCCGGCGCGGCGGCGCGGCTGCCCCGGTGCACGAGGCGCGGACTGCTGCAACTGCCAGTTCCCCGGCCCCGCAACGCGCCTTGCCTCCGCAGGATGCGTCGCGCCCGCCAGCGCTGCGTCACCCCGCACCGTCTCAGTCGAGCGCGCGGGCCCAATCGAGCGCGCGGGCCCCGGCGGCCGCGCAGGAGCGTGCGATCCTCCCTGAACCCGAACAGCGCCGGGCACCCGTCCACCCGGCATCCGAGCGCAGAAGCGAGACCACCGCGGATCGCGAGGGGCCTCAGCCGCGCCCCGCCCCCGCGGCGACACGGTCCGCAGCGCAGCAGGATGCCCTCCAGGCCGAGCGCCGTGGCGGCGGCAGCAGCAGCAACAGCGGTAGCGGCGGCGAGGCCGTGGACAATGCCGTACTCCCGATCGGCGAAGTGCTCGAGATCGCGGGTTCGGGATCGCGCATCGCGATCGATCTGCACCGTCTCGGCGAATGCATGCAGGACGAAGACCCGGCGATCGCGATGGCGGGGCAGGTCGGGAGCCAGATCAAGATCCGCGTCGGCGATGGCTGGCTGCTCGCCAACGTCCGCAACCAGAAGCAGGATCGGCAGGTCGTCGGCTCTGTCGTCGCGAACATCGATTTCCTCGGCGAGGGCGCCGAGGAGAAGCTCACCGGCAAGCTCCACAGCTTCAAGCGCGGGGTCACCCGCTATCCGGTGCCGGGGGCGAAGATCTATCCGGCCACGACCCAGGATCTCAGGCAGGTCTATGCCAGCGACGGACGCAGCGCGGTGACGATCGGCAAGGTCTATCCCACCAAGGATATCCGCGCCGGGCTCTATATCGACGCCATGCTGGGCAAGCATTTCGCGCTGCTGGGATCGACCGGCACCGGCAAATCGACCAGCGCCGCGCTGATCCTCCACCGCATCTGCGAAGCGGCGCCCGAAGGCCATATCGTGATGATCGATCCGCATGGCGAGTATGCGGCGGCGTTCCGCAACACCGGGGTGATCCTCGATGTCTCGAACCTGCAGATGCCCTATTGGCTGATGAATTTCGAGGAGCATTGCGAGGTGCTGCTCACCAGCGCCGGGAACGAGCGGCAGGTCGATGCCGACATCCTCGCGCGCTGCCTGCTGCAGGCGCGCGGCAAGAGCAGGCTGGCCGAGCAGATGGGCAAAATCACCGTGGATTCGCCCATCCCCTATCTGCTGTCGGACCTTTCGATGGCGCTGCAGGACGCGATGGGCAAGCTCGACAAGGCGACCAATTCCGCGCCCTATATGCGGATCAAGAACAAGCTGGACGAGCTGAAATCCGATCCGCGCTACCAGTTCATGTTTTCCGGCATGCTGGTGGCCGACACCATGGCGGATTTCATCTGCAAGATCTTTCGCATGCCCGGCGGCGGCAAGCCGATCTCGATCATCGACGTTTCGGGCGTCCCCTCCGACATCACCGCTACGGTGGTCGCGGTGCTCAGCCGGCTGGTGTTCGACTTCGCGATCTGGGGCCGCGAGGAGAAGACCCGCCCGGTGCTGCTGGTGTGCGAGGAAGCGCATCGCTACGTCCCCAACGAGAAGAACGCAGACGGATCGAGCGTGGGCCGCGTGCTCAGCCGGATTGCCAAGGAGGGCCGCAAATACGGCATCAGCCTGGGGCTGATCACGCAGCGCCCCTCCGATCTGGCCGAGGGGGTGCTCTCGCAATGCGGCACGATCCTGTCGATGCGGCTCAACAACGACCGCGACCAGGCTTTCGTCAAGGCCGCGATGCCCGAGGGCGCGCGCGGGTTTCTCGATGCGATCCCGGCGCTGCGCAACCGCGAATGCATCATCTGCGGCGAGGGCGTCGCGATCCCGATCCGGGTGCGTTTCGACACGCTCGAGGAAAGCAAGCGGCCCGCCTCGGACGATCCCAGCTTCGTCGAATTGTGGAACAGCAGCGGCGGCGAGGAAGATTCGGTCGCGCGGGTGGTCCAGCGCTGGCGCTCGCAAGGTTGAGTTTGGCGCTAGGTCCCGCGGGTATCGCCAAACAGGTGGATATGCAGCCGGTCGCTCATCCGGAAGCCGTGCTCGAGGCATAACGGCACCAGCCAGCGCTCGCGAGTCCGCAGCGTGGCGCTGTCGGTGCCTTCGGGCATCAGGAACACGCGGGCGGGCGGGATCGCATGGGCGCGGACCAGCGCCGCCGCCTCGGCGACGTCCTCGGGCGCCGCGACCACGAATTTGAAACAGGCCCGCGGGTCGCCGGCATAGGCGTGGAGCCGCTCGGGGAGCAGCGCGAGCTCGGCCGGATTGCCGCTGTGCGCCAGCTTGGGGCTGACGTTGTACTGATCGATCCGGACATCGAGCCGCGGGGGCGCGCGGGTGGTGCCATTGGTCTCGATCTCGACCGTGATGTCGGGCAGCAGCTCGAGCAGTTCGGCCAGCGCCGCGGCCTGCAGCAGCGGTTCGCCGCCGGTCACCACCAGCCGCTTCTGGCCCTGCTCCGCGATCCGCTGCGCCACTTCGGCGACGGGCAGCGTCAGCTGGTTGGCCCGGCGATCGTAGGTCCGGCCCGATCGGTGCGGGCGCCCGAACTTTTCGGCGGCGCCGGTGAAGTGCCAGGTGTAGGCGGTGTCGCACCAGACGCAGGCGAGATTGCAGCGCGACAGGCGCACGAAGGCGACCGGCATCCCGGCGGAGGGACCTTCGCCCTGCACCGAGGAGAAAATCTCCGGCCCCCCGGTGTCGTCGGTCGCAAGCGTCAGTTTCACACGGCTTTCCAGTAATGTCCCCGGAGGGTGACGGTGGGTGACAGTGGGTGACACCGGTGTCACCCGGATTCTAGAACTAACCCACTGTTACGGAACGGGTTTATCCCGCCAGGGTGACACTTGGCGGGTTTTTTCGGGCGGGACCTCCGCCCGGCGACCAGCCTCGCACCATCCTATGGCAGAAACGCCCGCTGTAGGAAAATCCTCCGCGAGGGCGGAGCGATTATCCCAGCCGCGCCAGCGCCGCCTCCAGCCGCTCGACCTCGGCGCTGTGATGCGCCAGATCGGCGCGCGCCTTCTCGACCGCCTCGGGCTTGGCGCGTTCGACGAAGCTGGCATTGCCCAGCCGGCCTTCGAGCGATTTCGCCTCCTTGCGCGAAGCGGCGAGCGCTTTTTCAAGCCGCGCCTGCTCCGCCGCGATGTCGATCACGCCTTCGAGCGGGATGACGAAAGCGTCCTCGCCCGCCGCGATCTGCATCGCCGGCCCCTCGGGCGCGTCGGCGAAGTGGATCGGGGTCAGCCGTGCGAGACGCTCGATCGCGCCCGCATTGCCCTCGACCACCGTCTTCGCCAGCGCGCCGGGTGCGGGGCAATAGGCTGCCAGCTTGGCGCCGGGCGGGATGCCGAGTTCGTTCTTGGCCGCGCGCACCGCGCCGGTCAGCGCGATCAGCCAGTCGATCTCGGCCTTCGCCTCGGCATCGATCTCGGCTTCGGGCTCGGGCCAGCGCGCCGTGATCAGCGGGTGTTCGGGCCGCTCGCCCTGCTTGCTCCACAGCTCCTCGGTGACGAAGGGCATGAAGGGGTGGAGCATGACCAGGATCTGGTCGAGCACCCACCCGGCGACGGTCTTGGTCTCGATAGCAAGGTCCCCATCCCGCTCGCGGGAGGGGTCAGGGGTG
>JAHJPT010000337.1 GCA_018819685.1 Alphaproteobacteria bacterium | reverse complement strand
CCAAACCATACTAACCCTTTTTGAATATGTCTTACTAAATCAACAAAAACTTCCTCCCCTTCCCCCATACTCGACAAGGTCAAGATCGACGGCAGCTTCATCCAGGCCATGGCGAACGATCAGCACGCCTCGAAGATCGTGCGCGCGCTCATCGGGATGGCCAGCAGCATGGGACTGAGCGTCATCGCCGAAGGGGTCGAAACCGCCACCCAAAGCCGCCTGCTGCAGCAGATGGGTTGCGAATTGGGTCAAGGGTTCCTGTTCGGGCACGCCGAGGACCTGGGCCAGCTGACGCTGGGGCGCTATGGCGATGGCGAGCGGCGATCGCTCTCCTCGGCGGCGGCCTAGGTCCTATTCCGCCTTCTTGCGAGCGCGCCACGCATGGAGGAGCGGCTCGGTATAACCGCTGGGCTGCTCCACGCCTTGGAAGATCAGCGCCTTGGCCGCGCTGAAGGCGGCGCCGTCCTCGTTCGCCAGCAATGGCTCGTAGGCCGGATCGCCTGCATTCTGTTCATCGACCTTGGCGGCCATGCGGTGCAGCGAATCCATCACCTGACCTTCGTTCACCACGCCATGGAGCAGCCAGTTGGCGACGTGCTGCGAGGAAATCCTCAGGGTGGCGCGATCCTCCATCAGCCCGACATCGTTGATATCCGGCACCTTGGAGCAGCCCACCCCCTGATCGATCCAGCGGACCACATAGCCGAGCAGTCCCTGGCAATTGTTGTCGAGTTCCTCGCGGACTTCCTCGTCCGACCAGTTCACCCCCTCGGCGAGCGGGATGGTGAGCAATTCGTCGAGCCCGGGCACCTCGCCCAGCCCCCGCTGGAGCTCGAATACATCCTCGCGGTGATAGTGGATCGCGTGGAGCGTGGCCGCAGTCGGGCTCGGGACCCAGGCGGTGTTCGCGCCGGCGCGCAGATGGCCGATCTTCTCGATCATCATCTTGCCCATCAGATCGGGCGCCGCCCACATCCCCTTGCCGATCTGCGCACGACCCGACAGGCCGTGGCGCAGTCCGATGCCGACATTGCGCGCCTCGTAGGCCCTGAGCCAAGCAGTATCCTTCATCGCGCCCTTGCGCAGCATCGCGCCGGCCTGCATCGAGGTGTGGATCTCGTCGCCGGTGCGGTCGAGAAAGCCGGTGTTGATGAAGACGATGCGGTCCTTCACCGCATGGATGCAGGCGCCCAGATTGGCGCTGGTGCGGCGTTCCTCGTCCATCACGCCGACCTTCATGGTGTGCCGCGGGAGAGCCAGCAGGTCTTCCACCGCATCGAACAGATCGTTCGTGAAACCGCATTCCTCGGGCCCGTGCATCTTGGGCTTGACGATATAGATCGAGCCGCTGCGGCTGTTGCCCAGGCGCGTCTTGCCCGCCACGTCCAACGCCCCGATCGCCCCGGTGACGATCGCATCCATCAGCCCTTCGGGAATATCCTCGCCTGCGAACCGCATCGCCGGAGTGGTCATCAGATGGCCGACGTTGCGAACGAACATCAGGCTGCGCCCCGGCAGCGTGAAGGTCTGCCCCTGCGGATCGCTGTAGCGGCGATCCTCGGCCAGCCTGCGGGTCACGTTCTTGCCGCCCTTGGCGAAGCTTTCTTCCAGATCGCCGCGGATCACGCCGAGCCAGTTGCGATAGCCCAGCAGCTTGTCCTCGGCATCGACCGCGGCGACCGAATCTTCCAGATCGGCAATCGTGGTAAGCGCCGCCTCGAGCAGGATGTCGCTGATCCCCGCTCTGTCCTGCCGCCCGACGGGGCTGGCGGGGTCGAACTGGACCTCGATATGCAGCCCGTTGTTGCGGAACAGCCGCGCGTTCTCGCTCTTGCCGACGAACTGGCTCTCGTCGGCCAAAGGAATGTGATCGTCCCCGATTGCCGTGAGTGCCGCCCAGCTCTTGCCGTTCGCGAGCGGCAGCGTTTGGTCGAGAAAGCGCTTGGCCTCGGCGATCACCGCCTGGCCGCGCAATTCGTCGTAGCCACCCGGCAGCGCAGGCGGCGCATCGAGCGTATCGGTGCCGTAAAGCGCGTCGTAGAGGCTGCCCCAGCGCGCATTCGCCGCGTTCAGCAGGAAGCGCGCGTTGAGGATCGGCACCACCAGCTGCGGGCCGGCCATGGTCGCGATTTCGGCATCGACATTCTCGGTACCGATCCGGAATTCGCCCGGCTCGGGTACGAGATAGCCGATCTCCGCAAGAAAGGCGCGATAGGAGTCCGCATCATGCGGCTGGCCGGCGCGCTCGCGGTGCCAGGCGTCGATCCTTGCCTGCAGTTCCTCGCGCTTCGCCAGCAATTCCCTGTTGCGCGGCACGAACCTGCCCAGCAGGTCTGCACAACCCGACCAGAAGGCCTCGGCATCGCAATCCAGCGAGGCGAGCACCTCGTTTTCGAGGAATTCGGCCAGTGCGGTATCGACTTCGATACCGGCGCGTGTCGTATAATCATTCATGGAATCTGCTCACCCGTATTGGCGACCGCACAGGGAGGCGGTCAGACTGCTGTGTGAATCCCGGGGAGGAGATGGCGCGCATATGGCGGGCTGCGCCAGGCTTGGCAAGCGGATGGGCCCGCGGGGCGGGGTTGGACATGTCGCGCCCGCGGTCTAAGGGCCTTGGCGATGACGATGGACGCTCCCACCAAGGAAATTCTCGCCCGCATCGATGGCGATGCGATGCTCGAACAGGTGCTCGACTGGGCGGCAGTCAACAGCGGGACCGGCAATCTTTCCGGCCTGGCGGTGATGGCCGAGAGACTGGGCGCGGCCTTCGCGCGGCTTCCCGGCGAGGTCGAGCTGGTCGAACCTGCCGAAGTTACCGCGATCGCGGCGGACGGCAGCGAATTCGCCAAGCCGCACGGGCACCACATGGTGCTGCGGGTGCGGCCCGAGGCGGCACGCCGCGTCGTGCTGACCGGCCATATGGACACCGTCTTCCCTGCCGATCATGCGTTCCAGGCGGTCGAATGGCTCGACGAGGAAACGCTCAATGGGCCCGGCACCGCCGATATGAAGGGCGGGCTCTGCGTGATGCTCCACGCGCTGCTGGCCTTCGAGCAAAGCGCGCAGGCCGGCGAACTGGGCTACGATGTGATGATCAATTCGGATGAGGAGACCGGCAGCCTCGCCAGCAGCGGTCTGATCGACGAATTGGCGCGAGGCAAATACGCCGCGCTGACCTACGAACCCTCTGCCCTGCCCGACGGTACTCTCGCCCATGCGCGCGGGGGCACGGGCAATTATTCGATCACCGTCCGCGGCCGCTCGGCGCATGCCGGGCGCAATCCGCAGGACGGACGCAACGCCGTGGTGGCGGTTTCCGATCTGGTCCTGCGCGTCGCGTCGCTGGCGGGCGAAGACATCACCGTCAATCCGGCGAAGATCGAGGGCGGCGCGGCGAACAATGTGGTGCCCGATCTCGCGATCCTGCGCTTCAACATTCGCCCCAAAACCACAGCGGCGATGAACCGCTTCGATAGCGAGCTCGATGCGCAGCTGCGCGCGATCGAGGCGGAGCACGGGGTCTCGGTCGCGCGCCACGGCGGCGTCACCCGCCCGCCCAAGCCGGTCGATGTCCGCGCGCAGAAATTGTTCGATCTGGTCCGCTCCTGCGGCGCGCAGCTGGGGCGCGAGATCGGCTGGCAGCCGACCGGCGGGGTGTGCGACGGCAACAACATCGCCGCCTCCGGCGTCCCGGTGGTGGACACTATGGGCGTACGCGGCGGCAAGATTCATTCATCCGAGGAGTTCATGATCGTTCCTTCGTTGGTCGAACGCGCCACCCTGTCGGCGATGGTGCTTGAGAGGCTGGCATCGGGCGATCCGCTCGCCTCCGTCGCTGCTGCCGGAGAGCGCAAGTGAGCTTTCGCCTGCGCGCCTCGCGCCTCGAGGATATCGAACCGCTCTACGAAATGGCCAAGCTGACGGGGGGCGGGTTCACCAACCTTCCCGCGGATCGCCAGTCGCTGGGCGCCAAGCTCGAACGCGCCGCCACTGCCTTCGCCCGCGACGACGATCGCCTCGGCGACGATCAATTCGTGCTAGTGCTCGAAAACACCGAAACCGGTCAGGTCCGCGGCACCTGCCAGCTGTTCACGCAGGTCGGGCAGCAATGGCCGTTCTATTCCTACCGCCTCACCACGCTGACCCAGCATTCGCAGGAATTGGACCGTACGGTCCGGGCCGAGCTGCTCAGCCTGACCACCGATCTGGAAGGCTCGAGCGAGGTCGGGGGCCTGTTCCTGCATCCCAACGAAAGGGCCGGCGGGCTCGGTCTGCTGCTGGCGCGCAGCCGCTATCTGTTCATCGCCATGCACCGGCTGCGCTTCGCCGACCGCATCATCGCCGAATTGCGCGGCATCATCGACGATGCCGGCGGCTCCCCCTTCTGGGACGGGGTAGCGGGGCGGTTCTTCGGCATGAGCTTCCAGGAAGCCGATTATTTCAACGCCATCAACGGCAACCAGTTCATCGCCGATCTGATGCCCAAGCATCCGGTCTATGTCGCCATGCTCGACGAGGAAGCGCGCAAGGTGATAGGCCTGCCCCACCCCACCGGGCGCGCGGCGATGCGGATGCTGGAACACGAAGGCTTCGCCTATGAAGGCTATGTCGATATCTTCGATGGCGGCCCGACCATGTCGACCCGCATCGACCGGGTGCACAGCGTTCGCGATGCGCGCCCGGGCAAGCTCAGCGCGACCGATCTCGACATCGGCCAGCGCGCGCTGATCGCCACCGGAACGCTCGATAGCTTCCGCTGCGCCTATGGCCAGTGCGAGATCGCCGAGGACGGCACGATGGCGATCGATGAAGCCTGCGCGCGGACGCTCGATGTCGTCGCGGGCGACGAGGTGTGGAGCGTGGCGCGGTGACGAAGCTGCATCGCGTGATCCCGGCGGAAGCTCGGATCCCTCTTCGCAGGGACGGAGCTTGCGGAACGAGGCCCCGGATCAAGTCCGGGGCGACGAGACCCATGCAATGAGCCTCGTCGAAATCAATTTCGACGGCATCGTCGGACCGAGCCACAATTACGCCGGGCTCAGCCTGGGTAATATCGCCAGTGCCAGCCACAAGGGCGAACCGTCCTATCCGCGCGCCGCCGCGCTGCAGGGCGTGGCCAAGATGCGGTCGAACCTTGAGCTGGGGCTGGCGCAGGGCTTCCTGCTGCCGCTGCCGCGTCCCAATTTCCCTCTGATCCGCGAGCTCGCGCTCGATGCGGCGAGCGAGCCGGCGCTGATCGCGGCGGCTTGGTCGGCTAGCTCGATGTGGACCGCCAACGCCGCCACGGTCAGTCCCGCACCCGATACGGCGGATGGCCGCTGCCATCTGACCCCGGCCAATCTGGTGACCATGATCCATCGCGGCCAGGAATGGCGCGATACCAGGCGGCAGCTGGCACTGGCCTTTGCCGACGAGCGCCATTTCGCAGTTCACTACGCGGTACCCGCCAGCTTCGGCGACGAGGGCGCGGCGAACCACATGCGGCTGTGCGCGAGCCATTCCGCCACGGGTGTCGAGGTGTTCGTCTATGGCCAGCAGGGCGGCCGCTTCCCTGCCCGCCAGCACGAGCAGGCCAGCCGTGCGGTGGCGCGCAAGCACGGGCTCGATCCGGCGCGCTGCGTGTTCGTAGAACAGAACCCCGAAGCCATCGCCGCGGGCGCGTTCCACAACGATGTCGTCGCGGTGGCGAACGAACATGTGCTGTTCACCCATGCGCGCGCCTTTGCCGATCAGCACGGTGCCTATGAGGCGATCCGTGCCGTCTTCCCCGCGCTCGAGGTGGTCGAAGTGCCGGAAGAAGCGGTAAGCCTTGAAGAGGCGATCAGAACCTATCTGTTCAACGCCCAATTGCTCACACTGGCCGATGGGGAGATGGCGCTGGTGGTGCCGAGCGAATGCCAGGAGAGCGCTTCGGTTTGGGCATGGTGCGAGCGCATGCTCGCGGGCAGTGGACCGATCCGACAGGTCATTCCCGTCGATGTTCGCCAATCGATGGCCAATGGCGGCGGTCCGGCCTGTTTGCGGCTGCGCGTGGTCGCCGATCCCGCGACGGTGGATCCCCGCTTCCTGCTGGACGAGGGTCGGATCGAGCGGGCGGAATCCGTCATCGCCGAGATGTGGCCCGAACAGATCGACCCCGTCGATATCGGTAGCGAAGCGCTCGCCAAGACCGTGATCGAGGCGCGCGAGGCGCTGCTTGGAGTGCTGGCACTCGACGAACTGGCCTGACCCGGGAGCAAGACGGCAGAGCCGCAATGACCCGCGGCGGGACAGGGTAAAAACGATCGCTGATTTCCGGCGAGCCGCGCTGGACACCGCCTGTCGGCGAACCTTACAGCCCAGCATGCAATTAACCCTTGGAACCGCCGCTATGCCTCATTGGTATAAGGCTTGCATTCCTAGCGGTTAACCCAAGGGAGCAGGCGTGCTGCGCAGGATCAAAAGGCTGTTTGTCATCAAGACGCGCTTCGAGGCGTATCTGATCATCTTCGCCTTGGCTCTGGGCGCGATGACCCGCGGCGTGCAATACACGGTGCAATATCCGGGTATCGGCGGCTATCTGCTGTGGGCCGCAACCGCGGGTGCCGTATTCCTGGGCGGCGCCAAGATCCTCGATGCCATCCGCTACGAACAGGCAGCCAGACGAGCCGAGCAAAGCCGGTAGGCTGCGCGCTGCGATCTGCCGACACTATGAAGAAGGTGGGGGTTTCTGTTGCTAGCTACCCCCGGAGCCCCGGAATCCCTTCTGTTGCCCGGTGGGTCCAACCGCGCTTTGGCTTTGTAAATTCAGGCCGCTAGGCCATCAAATTACGCAGCGAGAGCGAGTGCTTCATTGTCATTGGCACTTATGGTTTTGAGCCTTGAACGGGTTACTCAGCCCGAGCAAAAACTGCGCTTTTCAACACACGTCGATCCTAGTTCGGCCCCAGCATCAAAGGCGGTTTCTCGCCGCTGGTG
>JAHJPT010000029.1 GCA_018819685.1 Alphaproteobacteria bacterium | reverse complement strand
GGCGCCGTGCGTGAGGTGGCCACCGGCATCAAGGCTCATGCCAAGAATTGTGTCACCCGGCTTCAGCACGGCCTGGAACACGCCCTGATTGGCCTGGCTGCCCGAATTGGGCTGCACGTTGGCGAAGGCGCAGCCGAACAATTCCTTTGCGCGGTCGATCGCCAGCGTCTCGACGACATCGGCATAGTCGCAGCCGCCGTAATAGCGCTTGCCCGGATAGCCTTCGGCATATTTGTTGGTGAAGACGCTGCCGGTCGCCTCGAGCACCGCTCGACTGGCGATGTTCTCGCTCGCGATCAGCTCGATCTTGTCCTGCTGGCGCGCCAGTTCGTTGCGGATCGCCTCGTGAATCTGCGGATCCGCCTGGGCCAGAGTGTCGTGCCAGAAGCCGTCCATCGGGGATGCGTCGGTGGGGGGGGCGGGAGCGGGCTGGGTGCTCATGAGCGGTCCTCGATCTGGGGTTCGGATAGCTTGTCGACGCGGCGCTGGTGGCGGCCGCCGGCGAACTCGGTGTCGAGAAAGGCCGCGGCACAGGCCTTGGCCATGTCGATACCCGTGAGCCGCGCGCCCAGCGCGAGGCAATTGGCGTCATTGTGCTCGCGCGCCAGCTTTGCCGACAGCGGCTCGGAAACCAGTGCGCACCGCAGAGCGGGATGGCGATTAATCGCGATCGAGATTCCGATCCCCGACCCGCATAGCGCGATGCCGCGCTGTGCCGTGCCATCGGCAACGACCTCCGCGAGGCGATAGCCGAAATCGGGATAATCGACGCTGTCGGTTGTGTCGGGACCAAGATCGGCGACCTCGTGTCCCTCTTCGATCAGCCAGTCGCGCAATGCGGCCTTGAGGTCGAGCGCGGCATGGTCGGAGACAATGGCGATACGCATGGCGGCCTCATAGGTCAGCGGGGCGATTCTCTCCACCCCGCAAAGCGCGTTTTCGCCCGGGAAGCGCGCCACCGACAGCAAGCCGCGCTACAGCCATCGCCGATCTGATCTGCTGGTGCGTGTAGGGTTTCGAAACCGTGGGTATATGGCCGAACTCGTCCGGGTGCGACGCGTCCCCATAACCTGTCGCGAAAACGAAGGGGATGCCGAGCCTTCCCAATAGCTCTCCGACGCCATAGCTCTTCTCGCCATGGACGTTGACGTCGAGCACGGCGAAATCGATCCCGCCCTGCTCGATCGAGGCCGCCGCCTCTGTCACGGACCCAACCATCAGCACCTTGGCGCCGTCGGCAACGAGCATGTCCTCGAGCGCGAAGGCGATGATTGCCTCGTCCTCCAGCAAGAGAATCGTGTTTCCGGCTTCGATCATATCTCTCCCTCGATGCGACAATGCAGTCCGCTACGCTCGTAATCGATCGAAACCGAGCCTCTGCGCCCGCCCAACCCGCTCTGGATCAACCGGCTCCCGAAGCCCTTCCTCTCGGGACGATCGACCGGCGGACCGCCGGATTCCGTCCAGTCCAGCGCAATCGAGATCGGGTCATCCTCGGCCAGCGCGATCCACGCGATTGCGACCCGTCCTTCGGGAACCGACAAAGCGCCGTATTTCAGTGCATTGGTGGCCAGTTCGTGAACGATCATCGCCAGCGCTACCGCTTGTTGGGGGCGAAGCACGAGATCGGGACCCGCGAGCGCACAGCGGAGCGCGGTATCGCCAAGCGCCGCGGCGAGCGATCCTTCGATCAGGCTGCGCACTTCTGCCGATTCCCAATTGCACGACGTCAGCAGATTGTGCGCCGCAGACAGGGCACCCAGCCGCGCCGCAAAGGCATCGCGGCCAGCCCGGTTTCCTTCTTCGAGCCCGAAGGACTGTTGCGCGAGGCCCTGGACGATCGCGAGCGTGTTCTTAACCCGGTGGTTGAGTTCGTGGATCAGGAGCGACTGACGCTGCGCCGCCTCCACCTCCTCTGTCACGTCGTGGCCTTGAACGAAAACTCCGGTGACCTGCCGCTCGCCGTCAAGGATCGGCTGATAGACGAATTCCAGATAGACCTGTTCGGGCTCGGCGCCCGGCTGCATCTGCAGGAACAATTCTTCCTGTCGCCCGAAATAGGGTTCGCCGGTGCGATACACTTCCTCGAGAATCTCGACGAAGCCCTGCTCGACGACCTCGGGCAGGGCCTGTTCGACGGTCAAGCCCACCAGCCGGCGGTTGCCGGTCAGCCGCCGATAGGCCGCATTGGCCATCGCGAAACGCAGTTCGGGACCCAGCAGGACCGCAGTGAAGCCGGGCGTGTTCTCAAGCAGATTGCGCAGTTTGCGCGTTTCTTCGGAAAGGTCGCGATTGCGCGTTTCGACCTGCTGCGCGCGTTCGAACACCCGCATTTCCTCGCGCATCCCGCGCAGCTCGTGCAGTTCGCTGATATCGACTGTGTGCTGGAGGATGTGGGTTACGGTGCCGGCAGCGTCCTTCAGAGGCGTGTGCGTCGCGCTCCAATAGCGTTCCACCATCGTCCCGTCGGCATGCTCGATATCGTAACGGATATGTGCGATCTCGTCGGTCTCGCCGCTGTCCAGGACCCGTTCGAAGGAGGAGCGGAGCTGACGGTTGCTTTCCGAGGTCGGCGCGCTCGGGAAAGCATCGAACATAGGGCGCCCGAGAATTTCCGCGCGGGTCCGGCCAGTGGTCTGCAGATAGGAATCGTTCATCCATACGATCACGAGATCGCGATCGAGCACCACATAGGGATTGGGCGACCGTTCGAACAAAGCTTCGAAGTCGAGGCCTGGACATCCGGCCGCCAGTCGGCTGGCCGGACCCACAGGTGGTTGCCCTTCTGAGGTCTGCACCAATCTGCCTTCGTCGATCCGCGCCAACCTACTGGTCGAGGAAGCTGCGCATCTTCCGGCTGCGGCTGGGGTGCTTGAGCTTGCGCAGTGCCTTGGCCTCGATCTGACGGATGCGTTCGCGGGTGACCGAGAACTGCTGCCCGACCTCTTCCAGCGTATGATCGGTGTTCATGCCGATGCCGAAGCGCATGCGCAGCACCCGCTCCTCGCGCGGCGTGAGCGAGGCCAGCACGCGGGTGG
>JAHJPT010000028.1 GCA_018819685.1 Alphaproteobacteria bacterium | reverse complement strand
GCAGAGCGTCGGTCATATCCGACACCGCACGCGCCAGCATGCCGATCTCGTCGCGCCGCTGCGGCAGTCGCGGAACCTCGACCTGCCGGTCGCGGCCCTGCCGCACCCGCGCCGCCGCCTGCACCAGTTCCCGCAACGGCCGCACGATCGTCTGCGCGAGAAACAGCGACAGCAGCGTCGAGACCAGCAGTGCGACCAATACCACCAGCGCCACCGTCGAGCGCGCCTCGCGCACCCGCTGATTGATATCGACCGGATTGCGCGTGATCAGCAGAGAATCGCCATCGAGTCCCACCGGGGCCGCCGCGGTGATGACATGGCTGCCATCGGGCGCGTCGCGCAGCACGATCTGGGTCAGGTTCTCGCTCCGCGCGCGGGCGAGCTCGGGCCAGGCATCGGCGAAATCGGAAGCAGGCTCGATGTAGTCGGGCAGGATCGGAGCGCCGACGATCCGGTCGAACCAGCGGTCGAGCGTGAGCGCGAATTCCTCGCTTCCGTCGGTGGGCTTCTCGGCCAGCGTGAAGGACGGCGGGCCAAGCGCGAAACTGTCCGATTCGAGCATCCCTTCCGGACCGTAGACGCGGATGCGCAAGCGCTGCTCCTTGCCGATCTGGATCAGCAGCGCCTCCTGCCGGGCGGGGCTGGCGCCAGCGAGCGCCTCGGCGGTGATCTGCGCCTCGACCAGCGCCAGCTTGAAGCGCTCGTCGAGCAATTGCTCGCGATAGGAATCGAGATAGATGAAGCCGCCGCCCAGCAGCACCAGCGGTAGCACATTGACGAACAGGATCCGGCTGGTGAGCGAGAGGCGTCCCGTCAGACCCCTCTCCTTCCTCGGTGTACCGTTCCCCGGGACGCGGCTTCGCTCGGGCACGCCGTCAGCTTTCGGCGAAACTGTAACCGGCGCCGTAGAGCGTATCGATAGCCGCGAACCCGTCGTCGACCGCCCGGAACTTGCGCCGCATCCGCTTGATATGGCTGTCCACCGTGCGATCGTCGACGAAGACATCGTCGGGATAGGCGGCATCCATCAGCTGATTGCGGCTCTTGATCACGCCGGGTCGCTGCGCCAGCGCCTCGAGGATCAGGAATTCGGTCACGGTCAGCGACACCGCGCGACCGGCCCAGGTCACCTGATGGCGTGAAGGGTCCATCACCAGCCGACCGCGTTCGATTGTCTCGGTGGGGCGCTCGCTCTCGGGTTGCGGGGCGGCACCCTCGGGCAGCACCGCGTCGCTGCGGCGCAGGATCGCGCGGATGCGCGCCAGCAGCAGGCGCAGGCTGAACGGCTTGGCGATGTAATCGTCCGCGCCCAGCTCGAGCCCGGCTTCTTCGTCCTGCTCGTGATCCTTGCTGGTCAGGAAGATCACCGGCAGCGCAGAATGCTCGCGCAGCCGGCGCAGCAATTCCATCCCGTCCATTTTGGGCATCTTGATGTCGAACACCGCGAGGTGCGGCGGGTTGTCGAGCAGCGCCTTGAGCGCCGCCTCGCCATCGGAATAGACCCTGGTGGCATAGCCTTCCGACTGGAGCGCTATCGAAACCGAGGTCAGAATGTTGCGATCGTCGTCCACCAACGCGATCACGGTGCGCCCGTCGAGCGGGGGCGCGGCTTCCGGCGTTGGGGAATGCTCCCCGCTCTCCGGATCCGGTTGCAGCGTTTCATTGTCCATACAGGGTTTTACCTATCCGCTTTGCCGCGCCAAGACAACGCGCGCGAGCCCCGATGGGCCTGCGGCTTCATGGTCGGTACATCCTTCAAATTGACGCGGCGGCACGGCGTGCCTAATAGTTGCTCGAGGCTCGCTGCATCAGCATGTGCCCGCGCCGCCCCATACAGCCCGTTCCGTTCGGAGACTTCAGTGCCTTCTTCGCTTTCCCATTCGCTCGCCGATCAAGGCATCGCCACCGATGCGACGATCCACGCCAACCTGTCCGCGGAAGAGCTGACGAAAGCCGCGCTGGCGAACAGGGAAGGGCGCCGCGCCAAGCACGGGCCTCTGGTGGTCGAGACCGGCGCGCACACCGGGCGCAGCGCCAAGGACAAGTTCATCGTCCGCGACGGCGAGACCGAAGAGACGGTGTGGTGGGACAACAACGCCTCGATGACGCCGGCTCAATTTGCGGCGTTGAAGGAGGATTTCCTCGCCGAGGTGAAGGGCAAGGACACGCTCTACGTGGCCGATCTGTTCGGCGGCTCGCAGCCCGAGTACCGCGTCAAGGTCCGCGTCATCAACGAACTGGCGTGGCACAACCAGTTCATCCGCACACTGCTGGTGCGCCCCACGGTGGAGGAGCTCGAAGGTTTCGTCCCGGAATACACCATCATCGACCTGCCCGGCTTTCGCGCCGATCCCGAACGCCACGGATGCCGTAGCGAGACGGTGATCGCGGTCAGCCTGTCCGAGAAGCTGATCCTGATCGGCGGGACCAAATATGCCGGCGAGATGAAGAAGAGCGTCTTCGGCATCCTCAACTACCTTCTGCCGCCGCAGGGCGTGATGCCGATGCATTGTTCGGCCAATATCGGGCCTGACGGCAAGACCGCGGTGTTCTTCGGCCTTTCGGGCACCGGCAAGACCACGCTCAGCGCCGACGCCAGCCGCACGCTGATCGGCGACGACGAGCATGGCTGGTCGGACACGGCGGTCTTCAATTTCGAAGGCGGCTGCTACGCCAAGATGATCCGCCTCGACCCCGAGGCCGAACCCGAGATTTTTGCCACCACCCGCATGGAAGGCACCGTGCTCGAGAACGTGGTGATGGACGAGGACGGCGAGATCGATCTCGACGACAACAGCCTCGCCGAGAACACGCGCGGCGCCTATCCGCTGTCGTCGAT
>JAHJPT010000336.1 GCA_018819685.1 Alphaproteobacteria bacterium | reverse complement strand
GTGCGCAGATTGGCGAATTTGCGCCAGCGATCGCCGGGCATCTTGTTCCACAGGCTGCCCTTGCCATGAACGACCTCGTCATGGCTGATCGGCAGGACGTATTTTTCCGACCAGGCATAGACCATCGGAAAGGTCAGCTCGCCGTGATGCCATCCACGATGGACCGGATCGCGCTCGATGTACTGGAGCGTGTCGTGCATCCAGCCCATGTTCCATTTGTAGTCGAAGCCCAGACCGCCCTCGGCCACCGGCGCGCTGACGCCCGGCCACGCGGTCGATTCTTCGGCGATGGTCATGGCGCCGGGGCAGCGCTCGGCGACCGCCTCGTTCATCGCCTTGAGAAAGGCGACGCTTTCGAGGTTCTCGCGTCCGCCATGGACATTGGGGACCCATTCTCCATGCTCGCGCGAATAATCGCGATAGAGCATCGACGCGACAGCATCGACGCGTAAACCGTCGATATGGAAGGTCTCGAGCCACCACATCGCGCTCGAAAGCAAGAAGCCTGAGACTTCGCGCCGCCCGAGATTGTAGATCAGCGTGTTCCAGTCTTGATGGAAGCCTTCCTTGGGGTCGGCGTGCTCGTAGAGCGGCGTGCCGTCGAATTGCGCCAGACCGTGGGCATCGGTGGGGAAATGGGCGGGAACCCAGTCGAGGATGACACCGATCCCCGCGCGGTGGCAGGCATCGACGAAACCGGCGAAATCGGCGGGCGAGCCGAACCGGGCTGACGGCGCGAATTGCGACAGCGGCTGATAGCCCCACGACCCGCCGAAGGGATGCTCCATGATCGGCAGCAATTCGATATGGGTGAACCCCATCTCCACCACATAGGGCACCAGCTTGTGAGCCAGGGCGTGCCAGTCGAGCGGACCGCCTTCGTCGTTCGTCATCCACGAGCCGGCATGAACTTCATAGGCTGCGATCGGGGCGTCCGGCGCATGCCGGTCCGCCCGTTCGTCCATCCAGTCGTCGTCGCTCCAGGTGAATTCGGGTGCAGGGGCGACGATCGAAGCGGTGCCGGGCGGCACCTGGGTTGCGCGGGCCAGCGGATCGGCCTTCTCGATCACATTGCCGTCGGCTCCGGCAATCTCGAACTTGTAAAGTTCGCCCGGACCGATCCGCGGGACGAACAATTCCCAGATGCCGGCGGAGTGCCGCAGGCGCATCGGGTGGCGGCGTCCGTCCCACATGTTGAAGTCGCCGATCACGGATACCCTGCGCGCGTTTGGCGCCCACACCGAAAAGGCGACGCCCGACACGCCGTCCATCTCCTTGGGCTGCGCGCCGAATACGCGTGCCAGTTCGAGGTGGCGGCCTTCGCTGAACAGGTGAAGATCGTAATCGCCGATCACCGTACCAAACGAGTAGGGGTCTTCGGTCACTTGTTCCGCCCCACCCGGCCAAGTGATCCGCAGCGCGTATTCCTCGCCTTTTTTCTTGAGCTTTCCGGCGAACAGGCCCGGCGCCACCTCTTCCAGCGTTCCGCGCGGCGCGCCCTTCTTGCGGGTCACCAGCTCGACCTCCTGTGCCCCGGGCTGGAAGGTGCGCACGATCGTTCCTCCGGAGCCCTCGTGGGGGCCGAGCAACGCAAAGGGATCGTCGAGACGCCCCTCGAGCAAGGCGGCGGCGGCGGCTCCGAGCAGGTCTTCGGATGCGGTCATTCGGTTTCTCCGGAAAGCAGTTTCGCGGCAGCGCGCGCGAGACCGGCTGCGGGAACGCCGATCCAGTCGGGGCGGTTCGCCGCCTCATAGGCCACCTCATAGGCAGCCTTCTCGAGCACCAGCAGATCGAGCAGCGGGTCGTCCGCGCCGGTGTCGCTGCGGTAGCCTTCGAGGAAGGCGTCGACCGCGCGGCTGCGGAATATGGCCGCGCCTTCGTCGGCACGCGCCTCCCAAGTGTCGGCCCCCGCAGCACGCCCGCGTTCGGCCATGGCGGCGGCATAGTCGAAGGACCGCACCAGCCCCGCCACATCGCGCAGCGGCAGATCCTTGGCGCGCCGTTCGGCCAGGGGACGGGTCGGCTCGCCCTCGAAATCGATGATCATCACATCGCTCCCGGTCACCAGCACCTGCCCCAGATGAAGATCACCATGGATCCGCGTGCGCCGACGGCCCTTGGCCAGCCGCGCGACTTTGCCGATGCGGTCGATCAGTGCGTCGCGATCCGCGTCGAGATGCTCCGCCAGCTTCGCTGTCTCCTCGTCCTGTGAGGCGCCGCGGAGCCGTTCGAGCGCGGTGTCGAATTCGCCCTTGATGCGCCCGCCCAGCTTGTCGGCCTGTTCGAGCGTCATTTCCTCCGGAGCGAACGCCGCTTCTTCGGTTTCGCGCGCGAGCACATCGTGCATCTCGCGCAGGCGACGCCCCAGATTGGCGGCGAAATTCTCGTAATTGCTGAAGCTCCAGTCGGTGTCGGTGGCCAGTCGTTCCAGCGCGCCCAGGGTCCACTGCCAGCCGTCGCCCTGATTGTAGACGAAGGCCTGCAGCAGCATGACCAGCGTCTCTTCGCCATCGGAAACCCGTTTCACCGTACCGAATACGGGCGGCACATTGGCGAAGCCGTGCGTCACCAGATAATCGACCATTTCCGCATCGGGATGCTCGCCCGGCGCCAGCTTGCGCAGAAGTTTCAGCACCGCCTGCTGGCCCAGCACCATGGTGCTGTTGGATTGTTCGGCAGCGAGCCATTCGGGCTCGGCGTCGGGATCGAGATCGAAAGCTGCGGTCCTTTCGAAGCGCAGCTCACCGCCCTCGCTCTCCAGCTTTGCATTGTCGCGAATGCCGGCAACCACCGAGCGGGCGAATTCGCCGAGCGCGAAGCCGTCGGTGAGCAGCCCGACATGGCGTTCGCGGCGAACCCGCGCGATCGCGAGATTGGATGCGTAGGGGCCGTGTTGCTGCCCCTCCCAGGCGATGCCCAGCGGCAGCGAATAGACCGCCGAGCCGGATCGGGTGGTCACCTTGACCTCACCCAGCAGCAGGTCCCTGGCGCCGGGCAAGGGGGTCAACCGCTGCAGCGCGACGGCGTTCACCGCCTCGTCCTTGGCGCCGAACCAGCGTCGGTGGGGGATGTAGTCGGGCAGGATATCGCGTTCGAGCACCTGACGGCTGTCCCCTTGCGCGACATCGGCCAGATCGGGCCGCAGCACGAAGGTGTGGCGCTCGACTTCGGCACCGGGGGCGGCGCTGGCCCAGTCGGGTGCCTGCGCCTCGTCGGTCAGCTCGAACCACAGGAAGCCATAGGGCGGCAGGGTGAGCAGATAGGGCAGCTTGCCCAGCTTGGGGAAGGTGGTGCCGCCGGTCAATTCGACCGGCACCCGCCCCTCGAATTCATGGAGGTCGAGTTCGACAGCTTGCGCGGTGCGAGAGAGGTTCGCCACGCACAATATGGTCTCGCCTTCATGCTGCCGCAGATAGGCGAGGATGCGGCGGTTGGCGGGCCGCAGAAAGGTCTGGCTGCCGCGCCCGAAAGTGTGATGGTCCTTCCGCACCGCCAACATGCGCTTGATCCAGTTGAGCAGCGAATGGCGGTCGCGCTCCTGGGCTTCCACATTGGCGGCCTCGTAGCCGTAGAGCGGGTCCTGGATCGGCGGCAGGGTCAGGCTGGCGGGGTCGGCCTTGGAAAAGCCGCCGTTGCGATCGGGCGACCACTGCATCGGCGTGCGCACCCCGTCGCGGTCGCCGAGGAAGATATTGTCCCCCATCCCGATCTCATCGCCGTAATAGAGCACCGGCGTGCCCGGCATCGTCAGCAGCAGCGCATTCATCAGTTCGATCCGGCGCCGGTCGCGCTCCATCAGCGGCGCGAGGCGGCGGCGGATGCCGAGGTTGATCCGCGCGCGGCGATCGGCGGCATAGGTGTTCCACAGATAGTCGCGCTCGGCATCGGTGACCATTTCGAGCGTCAGCTCGTCATGATTGCGCAGAAAGATCGCCCATTGCGCATCCTCGGGGATGTCCGGGGTCTGACGCATGATGTCGGTGATCGGAAAGCGGTCTTCCTGCGCCACCGCCATGTACATCCGCGGCATCAGCGGGAAGTGGAACGCCATGTGGCATTCGCTACTGGTTCCGCCCGGCTCGCCGCCGAAATAGGCTTGCGTATCCTCGGGCCACATATTGGCTTCGGCCAGCAGCATCTTGCCCTCGTAATGCGCATCGAGATCGGCGCGGATCTTCTTCAGGACATCATGCGTCTCGGGCAGGTTCTCGTTGGAGGTGCCGTCGCGCTCGATCAGATAGGGGATCGCGTCGAGCCGGAGCCCGTCGATCCCGGCATCGAGCCAGAAATGCATCGCCGAGAGCACCTCGGCGAGCACCTGCGGGTTCTCGAAGTTGAGATCGGGCTGGTGCGAATAGAAGCGGTGCCAGAAATAGGCGCCCGCTTCCTCGTCCCAGGTCCAGTTCGACTTCTCGGTGTCGAGGAAGATGATCCGCGTACCCGAATAGAGCTTGTCGTCGTCCGACCAGACGTAGAAATCGCGCTCCGGGCTGCCCGGCGGCGCCTTGCGCGCCGCCTGGAACCAGGGGTGCTGGTCGCTGGTGTGGTTGATCACCAGCTCGGTGATGACGCGGATGCCGCGCTGATGCGCCGCCTCGATAAAGGCGCGGGCGTCCTCCATCGTCCCGTAATCCGACGAGACATCGCGATATTCGGCGATGTCGTACCCGTCGTCGCGACGCGGCGAGGGATAGAAGGGCAATAGCCAGATCGCGGTCACGCCGAGATCGGCGATGTAATCCAGCTTCTCCATCAGGCCCTTGAAATCGCCGATGCCGTCGTTGTTGGCGTCGAAGAAGCTCTTGACGTGGAGCTGGTAGATCACCGCATCCTTGTACCAGTAGGGATCGTCGGAGCCGGTGATGGTGGCGGTGGAGGTGAGGGGCTGCTTGTCGGTCATGCCTGCACTCCCGGAGCGGAAATGCGCCACATGCGGAACGGTTCGTCGGGATCGAGACGGATGTGCTGGACCTTGCCGTGCCAGTCGAAGCGATAGCCGCCGAACAGGTCCTCGACCGCGACCGAGCCGTCGTCGGGGAGCCCGAACTCCCACAGCGGCACGTCGAAATGGCATTCCTGCGCATTGTGCGGATCGAGGCTGACCATCACCGCGATCATCTCGGTGCTGTCGCCGCCCTCGTTCCCTGCAACTGGTGAAGGCTTGCCGTACCACAGCACATTGGGGTTGTCGGCGGCGTAGAACCGCGTGTTGTGATGGGTCTGCAGCGCCTCGTTGTCACGCCGCAGCTGGTTGAGCCTCGTGATGTCCTCGACGATGTCGTTGTCGCTGCGCCATTGCCGGGGGCGGATCTCGAACTTCTCGGAATCGAGATATTCCTCCTTGCCGGGGCCGAGCGGCGTCGCGTCGCACAGTTCGAAGCCCGAATAGACGCCCCACAGGCCCGACAGCGTCGAGGCGAGCACTGCGCGGATACGATGCGCCGGACGCCCACCGGTCTGCAGGAAGCCGGGATTGATGTCGGGCGTGTTGACGAAGAAATGCGGGCGATAGAACTCGCGCGGCGCCTCGGTGGTCAGCTCGGTGATGTAGTCGATCAGCTCCTGCTTCTCGTTGCGCCAGGTGAAATAGGTGTAGGACTGGCTGAAGCCGATCTTCGCCAGGCGGTACATCATCGTCGGCCGGGTGAAGGCTTCGGACAGGAAGATGACCTCGGGGTGCTTCGCGCGCACCTCGGCGATCATCCATTCCCAGAACGGCAGCGGCTTGGTGTGCGGATTGTCGACCCGGAAGGTCTTCACCCCGTGATCGACCCACAGCAGCACCACATCGCGCAACGCCTCCCACAAGCCGGGCCTGGCATCCGGGCCGTAGAAATCGACATTGACGATGTCCTGATATTTCTTCGGCGGGTTCTCGGCATATTTCATGCTGCCGTCGGGGCGCCAGGCGAACCAGCCGGGGTGCTCGGTCAGCCAAGGGTGATCGGGCGCGGCCTGAATGGCGAAATCGAGCGCAATCTCGAGCCCGTGCTCCGCCGCCGCCGCGACCAGCCGGTCGAAATCCTCGAAGGTCCCGAGTTCGGGATGGATGGCGTCATGGCCTCCCTCCGCGCTGCCGATCGCATAGGGGCTGCCGGGATCGTCCTGGCCCGGGGTCAGCGTGTTGTTGGGGCCCTTGCGATTGGTCCTGCCGATCGGATGGATCGGCGGGAAATACAGCGTATCGAAGCCCATGTCGCGCACGCGCGGCAGATGGTCGATCACATCGGCGAATGTGCCGTGGCGCTGCGGGTCCTGCGTCAGCGAGCGCGGGAACAGTTCGTACCAGCTCGAGAAGCGCGCCTCGAGACGCTCCGAATCGACGATTTGCGGCGCAGAACACAGCGCATGAGGGCGGGTATCGGCGTCTCGCATCGTTTGCGCCAGAGCTTCGTCGAGCAACACCGCCGCGCGTTCGTCCTCGCTCGCCTTGTCGAGGGCTGCAAGCTTGCCTTTGAGTGCCGAGGCGATCTTGCCCTTGGCGGTGCCCGCCGCCTGCTCGACAAGAGCCCTGCCCTCGGCTTCGTCGACCGGCTGAGCCACGCCCGCGGCCAGCTTCTTCGCGAAATCGCGCCGGAAGCCGCCGAACGCGTCGAGCCAGCCTTCGACGACATATTCATGCGGCCCCATCCGCTCGAGCGCGAAATCGGCGCTCCAGCGATCATTCGGCAATTGCGTCATGGCTTTGCGCTGCCAGGATTTGTCGCCCACCCTGCGCCAGCGCAGTTCGGCTGCGAGCTGTTCATGGCCATCCGCGTAGATCGTCGCGGTCACCGTCACGGTGTCGCCGACCACGCGCTTGGCCGGGAATTCGCCGCCTGCGACGGTAGGGGTCAGGTCCTCGAGAACGAGACGATCGCGATCGTAAAACTGGACGTGGGAGCTGCTTTTGCCCGCCGCTTTCGCTGCACGAGACGTGGTGGTTGCTTTGCGTGCGGTCATCGATGCCCAACATCTTGTCGAAAGGTGGCTGCCAGAGGCCGGGAGGTGTCCAGCCTTCTGTTCACCAACACATTTCGAAGACGCATCGTTCCAAGAGGCATGACAGTATCGGGCTGGCGGAGCGGCCACGCAGCGTTCGCAATGAGGAAACGGGCCGTCTCCTCAGTCGGATGCGGGCTCCGACAAGGTTCGACCCTGGTACTTCAGCGTCGAAGTCAGGGCGATGCGAACGCCTCCAGGCCCGATACGGTAATCGTCCGCTCCCCGCCGAACTCCTCGCGCACGGATATGAGACCCTGACGCTCCAGATGATCGAGCAGGCGACGGATACGGCTTGGAGACGAACTGCCATAGACGCGCGCCACCTCATCCTCGTCCGGCATCGCACGCCCCTGCGCTGCCGCGGCGGCGATCGCGAGATATGGCGCCAGCACATCGTCCGGCACTTTTTCGGCGAGCCGTTCGATCGCCTCGCGAAGGGGCGCCTCCAGATAGCCCAATCCCGCGCTCGCATGAGCGAACGATCGGCGAAACCGCACCATGTCGATATGTCCGCTCGGCACGCCGCGTTGTCGGCAGCGCAGTGCGAACTCACGGTATAGTGCTGCGGACGACTGGAAGGTGGCACCTTCCTCGGCTGCAAGGTCGTGCACTACCCTCGCGACGCCGTCCTCGTCCGCGCCGCCAAGCGGCGGACCTGCATTCGAGGGAGGAGCGGCTGTCGCTTCCTCTGCTCGCACGGGCTCGCGGTCTTCGAATCTCGCGCCTGCTCGACTGGATATTTCTTGCTCGATATCCACCGATCGCGCGACAGGTCGCGCCGCCGGATGGACCGGCTCGGCC
>JAHJPT010000335.1 GCA_018819685.1 Alphaproteobacteria bacterium | reverse complement strand
GTCGAGCACGCCGGCCATGCCGACGACCTTGTTATGCGGGAGGCCCGAGAATTCGCGCAGCGCCCAGACCATCGCGTCCAATGGGTTGGTGATGCAGATCACGAAAGCGTCGGGGCAGTTGGCCTTGATGCCTTCGCCGACCGCCTTCATCACCTTGAGGTTGATGCCGAGCAGATCGTCGCGGCTCATGCCGGGCTTGCGCGGCACGCCGGCGGTGACGATCACGACATCCGCACCGGCGATATCCTTGTAGTCGCTGGTGCCCTTGAGCTTGGCGTCGAAGCCTTCGACCGGACCGGCCTGGCTCAGATCGAGCGCCTTGCCCGCGGGCATGCCTTCGGCGATATCGAACAGGACGATGTCGCCCATTTCCTTCATCGCGGCGAGATGGGCGAGCGTGCCGCCGATCATGCCGGCGCCGACGAGTGCGATCTTGTTGCGGGCGATTGTCTTGCTGGCCATGCGGGTGGTGCGTCCTTTTGAACCTGCGGGACGGGATCCTGCCGAACTGGCGCGCATCCGCATCCCGCGTGGATGCAGCGCCGGGCGTGTGCCCTGCGGGTTAGGCGGCGTCCCACCCGATTGCAACCGTAAAACCAGAGGCTTGCGGCACTATCTTTGCGATTGGTTCGCAATTGCAATAGGGGCGTGCGCAGCCGCTCCGCCCTCGCGGAGAGGAGCGCATTGAATCAGACGAGCGGGCTCGCGAGAGGTTCCCGATGAAGAGGTTCGCCGGCCCCCCGGGTTGCGGTCGCCCGAGAGCGGCTCAGCCCGTCTGCGTCTTGATATGGGTATGGTGCTCCTGCGCCAGCAACATGGCGGCGAGGTAATCGGGCACCGCGCGGCTGAAATAGAAGCCCTGGCCAAGCGTACAGCCCGCATCGCGCACCGCCTGGACCTGCTCGATGGTCTCGAGCCCTTCGGCGACGATGGTCATGTCGAGCGTGGCCGCCATCTGCGAGACCGCGCGGATGATCGCATCGCTCTTGCGCCCGACATGAGGTCCCGAAACGAAGCTGCGATCGACCTTGATCTTCGAAAACGGCCAGTTGTGGATATAGGCGAGCGAGGAATAGCCCGTGCCGAAATCGTCGAGCGCGAATTGCACCCCGACCTTCGACAGCACCTCCACGAAGCTGCGCACCACCGGGCTGTCTTCGAGGAACAGGCTTTCGGTCACTTCCAGCTCGAGCCGGGCAGGGTCGAGCTGGGCTTCCTTGAGCGCCTTGAGGATCCCCACCGCCGCGCCCGGCGCCTTGATCTGTAGCGGCGAGAGATTGACCGCAAGCGTCACATCGGCGGGCCATTGCGCCGCCGCCCGCGCCGCCTGCGCGGTGATCCAGTTTCCGAGCGCGACGATCACGCCCGATTCCTCGGCCACGGGGATGAATTCGTCGGGCTTGAGTTCGCCCTTCTCGGGATGGAACCAGCGGACCAGTGCTTCGAAGGTCCGGATCCGGCCGGTTTCCAGATCGACGATCGGCTGGAAGAAGATCGACAGCTCGTCGCGCTGCAGCGCCAGCCGCAGCTCGGCCTCGATCTCGCGGCGGCGCACCAGTTCGCGGGTCATCGTCGCATCGAAGAAGCAGGCCTGGTTCTTGCCATTGGCCTTGGCGCGATAGAGCGCGAGATCGGCCGCCTTCATCAGCGCATCGGCATCCTTGCCGTCGTCGGGAAGGCAGGCGATGCCGATCGAGGCCTGCATTTCCAGACGCTCGCCGTCGAGCCCGATCGGGCGGGTGATCTCGTCCTGGACGAGCGCTGCAATCTTTTCGCAGGCATGCTTGTCGGCCACGCGGGTGCAGATGACGAATTCGTCGCCGCCGAAGCGGGCGATCGTGTCGCCCGCAGGCAGGGTGGCGCGCAACCGTCGGCCGATCTCGGCCAGCACCCGGTCGCCGGTCTGATGGCCGAGCAGGTCGTTGACCTCCTTGAACCGGTCGAGGTCGATCCAGAATAGTCCCAGCGCCGCTTCGGCGGGCAGATCGACCAGCGCCTCGACCAGCGCATGGTTGAGCCCCGCGCGATTGGCGAGGCCGGTGACCACGTCGGTGCGCGCGAGCACCTGCATCCGCTCGGCAAGCGCCTGGCTGCGTTCGGCCTCGGCGATCGATTCGCGCAGCACCTTGAAGACGTTCAGCGTGATCGACGACATAGCGGGCAGCAGCAGGAGCAAATTGACCGCCAGAAGGACCATCGCCAGCCCGCCGAGCATGATACAGGCAAGCATGATCGGAAGCACCACCAGCAGGAGCTGGCCCAGCGCGATGACGGGCCGCCCGGCGTTGCGCGCGCAGATGCCGATGCCGTAGCCCAGCGCGTTGGCCACCATCAGCAGCTCGATGCCCACGGGCAGTTCCATCAGCATCGTCGCCGCCGCGACCAGCCCGAGCACCAGCGAATAGGCGAAGGCGCCGACTTCGTAGGCGATCTCGAGCTTGCGGACGTCGCCAGACCCGGTGTGCGCCGGCAGGTAGAACGCCATCGCCACGCGGGCGATCGCTACCGCGGTAAGGGCTGCCGCGAGAATGAACAGCAAGCGCTCGCCGCCGAGAAACGCGGCGACGGCGCTCGAGATCGCGCCATTGGCGGCGCCGATCGCGAGGCTGGTCGGTTGGGTGTAGAGCGTGCGGACAAGCAGCATACGGACCCGGTCGCTCAGCGCGTCCGTGCCTTCCCGGTGGGGCAAGAACCTTTCGAGGCTCCTTCGTGGCCTGGTGTTCGCCATCACATGGCTATAGGCACACAGACATCATAATTTGGTTAAGACCGAAACGGAGGTTTTACCCGCCGCGCTTGGAATATCGCGACCCGGACCTCCGCCGACCCGGCGCCTCTCGCCTCGCAGACCCGCTCAGCCGATCAGCGTCTCCCCGGTGCTGCGATCAACGGTGCTGCGGTCGAGATCCGCGGCGAGGCGGCGGTCGAGCGCGCGGCATACGCCCAGCCACCAGCGGTAGCCTTGACCATCGCCGCTGAAGAACGCCCGCTCCGCCTGCTTGCGCGCCTCGCGGGCGGCGCCCAGTCCATGTTCGGCGAAGTGGCGCAGCGCGGCCTTGAGCATGAAATCCTGCCCGCCCATCGCTCCGGCGGGATCGGTCTCGGCGCAAGGGTTGTCGTTGGCGGCGCGCCCGAGCGCTTTTTTGGCCAGCGCGCGGGCGATCGGCGAATGCGCGGTCGAGCGGGCGGCGGCGAAATGGAACGACATCGGAACAAGTCTCCTGGAGGCCTGATCGTGATCTAAGCGCCTCTTCCTAAAACAATCTTCGGAAGGAGGGTTTCCAACCTGTGAACGCGGTTGTTGGCCTGGACCTTGGCGGGGGCCTTGGCTGGCCTAGCGGGCTGCGGGCGCCTTGCCGGGCTGGGCGATCCACTGGCCGCTGCGGCGGTATTCGGCCTTGATCCCGCCGCTGTCGGGGAGGCGATCGTCGACCTTGGGCGCGCGCGCCGCCTCGACCGGGCCGGTCCCGGGGGGAGGGGCGAAGGCTTCGCTGGGTGCGGGCGGGGTGGCGAGGCTGCGCGGCGCGGAATCGCCGGAGGAAGCCAGCGCCGCGGCCGCGGCCTCGGGAGAACGC
>JAHJPT010000334.1 GCA_018819685.1 Alphaproteobacteria bacterium | reverse complement strand
GGTTCCCGACTTGGCGGGCGATCTCGCCGAATGTTTCGACGACTTCCTGCGAAAGATCAACCTGTGCCCGCGCTTCGACAAGGCTGAAATAGGTTCGTGCGGTCTGTGCCGCGACAGCCTGACGCGCGGCGCGCAGATTGGCTTCGCTGGCGAGAAAATCGGCTCTTGCGGCTGAACTGCGCGCACGGATGGCACCGAACAAGTCCGTTTCCCAGCTCACATCGAGAGAAAGCCCGTAGTTCTCGGTGATGAAGGCGGTGGGTGCCTCCCCTGCGTCGGGAACGCCCGAAAGATCGCCGATCGGACCGAGGCCGCCCAGGGTCTGTCGCGATCGCGACGCGCTGGCGGAGGCGGAAACCTGCGGCAATTGCGCTGCCCGCTGGATACGCGCCTGCGCCCGCGCCTGTTCCACTCTCGCCAAAGCCTGGCCGACCTGCGGGCTCTCGCTCACGGCTTCATCGATCAGACGGGTGAGCTTCTCATCCCCGAACCGCACCCACCAATCGTCGTCGGGCTGGGTCGGCACCCCGCCCGCGGCAAAAGCTACCGGGAGCTCGCCGGCAAGTTCAGGCCAGTCCGATTGCGGGGAAACACACGCCGATAGAGCTCCGGCAAGCGCGAGCACCACTAATCGGCTTTGCGCTTGCAAAAGGGATGATCGAGAAAGCAGTGCGAATCTCCTTTGGCAGGAGTGCCGCATAACAGAGAGTTATTTCAGTAGCACCTGAAAGATCTGAACGCACGTTCTCCCAAACAGTGAGTCGTGCTCGCTGTGAATGAGGTGGAGCTCGTTATCGAGACGTGCGGCAAAGGCCTTCAGAAGCGCCTCGTTCGATCATCGTCGCTAAATGGCAACAAACCCCTCCGGAGAGCCGCAACCGGACTGGCAGCAACGGGCCCAGCTTCTGGATGGCAAGACCGGCAAACCACGCATGAAGTGCGACGGTAATGCATCGCAGGGCCTTTGTGACGTCCGCACCTATGTAGGACATCGACGGCGTGGTGCTCACAGCCCTGCGAGCCAATCTCTCCGACATTTGGCTCATAAACGCCTACCTTGAGGCCTATCGGGCGGAGCGAAAGGCGCCTTGAGCCCTTTCGGTCGACGAGCCAGACATGATCGACGAACGCCTTGCCGAGGTCGAGCGGAAAATGGATCGGCTGAAGAAGGCATGCATGGCGGGCGTCATCGAACTCGAACAGTTCGGCGTAGACAATACCCCGCTAGAAGATGAAAAACTTGTTCTGGTAACGAAGCTAGTCGCGGTCGACGGGCACGTGCCGACGGTCGATTTCCATCCCGGAGCCGTCGTCAGCTTCAAAACCGCGCTGAGCGATCTGCCCGCATTACTATGCGAGGATGGCGAACGTGCGTCTGCCCAACTCATCCGCTCCTTCATTACCCGTATTCCTGTGACGCCTGCCGAGGAAAGGCCAAGATCGCCATTCCAGCAGCGGAGGATGAAGGTCGAGATTAGCGGCGGATTGGACGCTCTCTTGAAAGATGTGCTGGTTCGATCATCTAAGACCCCCCAGCCGGGGGGGGGCATGGTAGCGGAGGAGGGACTCGAACCCCCGACACGCGGATTATGATTCCGCTGCTCTAACGAGCTGAGCTACTCCGCCCCGGAGGGCGCTGCGCGGGGGTCTTGCTCCTCGGCAGCATCCCGCTTGCGCGGGAACAGGCGGCGCGTTTAGGGCCGGGTTGCGATCCGGTCAACCGCGAAAGGCGAAGCGTCGCACGAAGTCCCACGGCCCGCCCTTGTAGCGGTGGAGCGCCAGCCCCGGAAATGCGAATTGCCGCGGCTCGACCGTGCCAGCGAGTTGCGCCTGCAGCGCCTTGGCTTCCTTGGGAGCGACCTTGTTCTGGATCGTTACATGCAGCCGCGGGCGGTGCTGGTCCTGCGCGGTCAACATCCCGTGCAGATGCTCGGCGATGGCATCGCGCAAGTCCAGCAGGTCGGGGCTTGCCAGCCGCAAGGCGGTGCCGCTGCCCAACGGCATGACGCCCTCCAGCCGCGCGCGGATCGGCGCGATACCTCCCGCCTCGCGCGCCAGCAGGCGGCGCAATTCGTCCTCGCATTGCGGCGGGATCGCGTGGAACAGCGTGACATGCGCCTCGAGATGATTGCGCTCGGGCGGGAAATGCGCGGTGCGCAGATCGGTCGCCCAGCGGTGCAGCTCGGGCGGCAGTTCCGCCGTCAGGATGAGCGCCCCGTCCGACACCGATTGGCGCTACATTTCCCCGCGCTCGCGCCGCAGCGCGAACCATTTCTCGACATTGCGATTGTGCTCGGCGAGCGTCTCGGCAAAGGCGTGGCCGCCCGTGCCGTCGGCGACCATGTAGCGGGCGTCGGTGGTGGCAGGGTCGAGCACTGCGGCGATCGCCTCGCGCCCCGGATTGGTGATCGGCCCCTTGGGCAGCCCGGTCATCGAATAGGTGTTGTAGTCGTTGATGTCGGCGATCTCCGACTGGCGGATCCGTCGCCCCAGCGGCTTGCCACGGGTGATCGGATAGATGATCGTCGGATCGGCCTGGAGCATCATTCCGTCCCTGATCCGGTTGGAATAGAGCCCGGCGACCATCCGCCGCTCGCGCGCCACCCCGGTTTCCTTCTCGACGATCGAGGCGAGCGTCACCGCATCCGCGATATTGTCCACCGCGATGTCGGGTTTGCGGCGCGGCCACGCTTCGGCGAGATAGTTCTGCATCGCCGCCTGCATCCGCGCCAGCACCGCGGCGCGTTCCTCGCCGCGCTGGAAATCATAGCTGTCGGGCAGGACCGAGCCCTCGACCGGAACGGGAATCTCGCCGGTGAGCAGCGGCTCTGCCATCAGTCTTTCGTGGACGATGATCGAAGGCGTGCCTTCGGGAATCGTGATCATCCGGCGAATCGGCTGCGCATGCTGGAGGATATCGAGCAGCCTGGCCTGACTGGCGGCGGCAGGCAGCAGGAACTCGCCTGCCTGCACCGGGTCCGACGAGCCGAGGATTTTCGCGCGCAGCAGAAAGGGATCCGCCGCGGCGATCACGCCCTCCTCCTCCATCTGGCGCGCCACCGAAGTCAGCGTCGCGCCCGAGGGGACGATGAACTCGGTGTCTTCCTCCAGCTCGGCGCTGGAGTACCAGCCACTCGCGAACCAGATCGCGGCGAGCGCGACCAGGAGAGCGAGCCCGGCCGCGACGAGGCAGCCGATGCGCTTCATGTCAGTCGACCTTCTGCATGATCAGGCTGGCATTGGTGCCGCCGAACCCGAAGCTGTTGTTGAGCACCGCGCGCACCTCGCGCTTCCTTGCCACCAGCGGCACGAGATCCACGCCCTCGGTGCCTTCGTCGGGATTGTGGAGGTTGAGCGTGGGCGGGACGATCTGATCGCGGATCGCGAGCAGGCAGAAGATCGCCTCCACCGCGCCGGCGCCGCCGAGCAGATGGCCGATCGCCGATTTGGTGCTCGACATCGAGGCTCCGCCCAAATCCTTGCCGAAGACCCGCATCGCGGCGGCCAGTTCGATCGTGTCGGCCATGGTCGAGGTGCCATGGGCATTGATGTAGTCGATGTCGCCGGTGTCGAGCCCGGCTTTCTTCAGAGCCATGCGCATCGCCAGTTCGGCACCCTTGCCCTCGGGGTGCGGAGCCGTGACGTGATAGGCATCGCCCGAGAGACCGTAGCCGGTCACCTCACCGTAGATCTTGGCGCCGCGAGCCTTTGCGCGCTCGTATTCCTCGAGCACGACGACGCCTGCGCCCTCGCCCATGACGAAACCGTCGCGGTCGCGATCATAGGGGCGGCTGGCCTCGGTCGGGCGGTCGTTCATGCTCATGTTGAGCGCGCGCGCCTGCGCGAAACCGGCGATGCCGAGCGGGTTGATCGTGCCTTCCGCCCCGCCCGCCAGCATCACGTCGGCATCGTCGGCGGCGATCATCCGCGCCGCATCGCCGATCGAATGCGCACCGGTCGAACAGGCGGTGACCACCGAATGGTTGGGACCCATGAAGCCGTGCTTGATCTGCACCTGCCCGGTGATCAGATTGATCAGGCGGCCATGGACGAAATGCGGGCTGACCCGGCCGGGTCCGCGCTCGTGCAGATTGACCGACTCCTTCTCGATTCCCGGCAATCCGCCGATTCCCGAGCCGATCGAGCAACCGGTGCGCATCTTCTCTTCTTCCGACATGTCGGTGAGCCCGGCGTCTTCCAGCGCCTGCCCGGCAGCGTCGATGCCAAAGATGATGAAGGGATCGACCTGGCGCTGGATCTTGGGATCGACGCGGCGATCGGGATCGAAGCCCCAGGCATGATCCTTGGGCTTCACCTCGCAGGCGATCTGGCACTTGTAGTCCGACGCATCGAAATGGGTGATCGGACCGGCGCCGCTTTCGCCCGCGATGAGGTTCTTCCAGACCGTCTCGACATCGCTCCCCAGCGGGGTGACCAGTCCAAGTCCCGTAACGACCACTCGACGCATGTGTCTCTCCGAAAAATGCAACAGGCCCGGCCCGCTACCGGGTCGGGCCTGTCCGGTCCCGCTCGCTCAGGGGCGGCGGGTTGAGCAGTTGGCCCCGATCAGCCCTTGTGCTCTTCGATGTACTTGGTGGCGTCGCCGACGGTGGCGATCTTCTCGGCCGCATCGTCGGGGATTTCGACGCCGAATTCTTCCTCGAACGCCATCACCAGCTCGACGATGTCGAGACTGTCGGCACCCAGATCGTCGATGAAGCTGGCTTCCTGGGTGACCTTGTCGGCCTCGACGCCGAGATGCTCGACGACAATCTTCTGCACGCGGTCGGCAGTATCGCTCATAATATTCCCTCTTGGGTTGGGTTTATCGAATTGTCTGTGGCCCTAATCAACGCGGCGGAGGAGCGCAAGAGGCTGGCTTGGCCGATCCGGACGCCGCTGCCGTAGCGGCTGGCACGGCAGTTGGCGTAGCGGCTCCCCCGAACGTTCAATCTCCGATAACGTCGGTGCGGACCTTCTTCGCCTCGTCGACCTGCGGCGGTTCGACGGTGCGGATGCTGAGCTCGCGCAACTGCTTGGCGCTGACCACCGAGGGCGCGCCCATCATCAGATCCTGCGCGCGCTGGTTCATAGGGAAGGCGATCACCTCGCGGATATTGGGCTCGTCGGCCAGCAGCATGACGATGCGGTCGATCCCCGGCGCCGATCCGCCATGCGGCGGCGCGCCCAGCTTGAACGCCTCGATCATGCCCGAGAAATTCGCATCGACCTCGTCCTTTGAGTAACCCGCGATCTCGAACGCCTTGTACATGATGTCCGGCCGGTGGTTCCGAATCGCGCCCGAGCTGAGCTCGTAGCCGTTGCAGACGATGTCGTATTGCCAGGCGAGGATATCGAGCGGGTCCTGGCTTTCCAGCGCCTCCATCTCGCCCTGCGGCATCGAGAAGGGGTTGTGGCTGAAATCGACGCGCTTCAGCTCCTCGTCGTATTCGAACATCGGGAAATCGACGATCCAGCAGAATTTGAAGCAATCCTGCTCGATCAGACCCAGCTCCTCGGCGACGCGGGTGCGCGCGGCGCCAGCCAGCTTGGCGGCGTCCTTCTCCTTGCCGGCGGCGAAGAACAGCCCGTCGTTCTCGCCCAGCCCGAGCTCGGCATAGAGCTTGGCCATGCCCTCCGTCCCGTGGTTCTTGGCGATCGGTCCGCCGAATTCGCCGCCCTTGCGAGTGACGTAGCCGAGCCCCGCAAAGCCTTCGCGCCGCGCCCACTCGTTCATGTCGTCGAAGAACTTGCGGCTCTTGTCCTGCGTCGCGGGCGCCGGGATAACCCGGACCCGCCCGCCGCCGCCGACGATCTTCTCGAACAGGCCGAAGCCGGACTTCTGGAAATGATCGGTGACATCGGAGATGATCAGCGGGTTGCGCAGGTCAGGCTTGTCCGACCCGTATTTGAGCAGCGCCTCGGCATAGGGAATGCGCGGAAATTCGCCCGCGGGGGTCACGCTCTTGCCACCCGAAAACTCCTCGAACACGCCCGCCAGCACCGGCTCGATGGTCTGGAACACGTCTTCCTGCGTGACGAAGCTCATCTCGAAGTCGAGCTGGTAGAACTCGGGCGCGCGATCGGCGCGCAGGTCCTCGTCGCGGAAACACGGCGCGATCTGGAAATAACGGTCGAAACCCGAGACCATCAGCAGCTGTTTGAACATCTGCGGCGCCTGCGGCAGCGCATAGAACCGCCCGGGGTGCAGCCGGCTGGGGACCAGATAGTCGCGCGCGCCCTCGGGGCTCGAGGCGCCCAGGATCGGGGTCTGGAACTCGGAGAAGCCCTGGTCGATCATCCGCCCGCGCAGGCTGGTGATGACCCGGTTGCGCAGCATGATGTTGGCGTGAACCCGCTCGCGGCGCAGATCGATGAAGCGGTATTTGAGGCGGATATCCTCCGGATACTCCTGCTCGCCCGCAACGGGCAGCGGCAGTTCACCGG
>JAHJPT010000333.1 GCA_018819685.1 Alphaproteobacteria bacterium | reverse complement strand
TGCCGTACATCGAGATCAGATCGCGCAGGAAGCTGACCGGCAGCATCTGTGCGCCGGTGCTTTCCTGTTCGACGATGATCTGCGTGAGGATGGTGTGAGTGATGTCATCGCCGCTCTTCGCATCGACGACCGAGAAGTCGATATTTTCGCGGGTCATCCGGGCGAGGTCTTCGAGCGTGATGTAGCTCGATGTGTCGGTGTTGTAGAGCCGCCGGTTGGCGTATTTCTTGATGACGATGGGCTCGCCCTCGCGCGCGCGCTTGGCCATTTGGATCGATCCTCTCTCTGCCCCATTTTCCGGGTCCATGCTGCATTAGCACCTGCACAATGTGCAGCGCAACAAGGGGCGAAACCAGCGCCCGGTCAGCGGAAGCGTCTGCCCAGCACCGTCAGCAATTCATATTGCGAAAGAGCGGTTTGCCGCGCAGCATCGGGGAGATGATAGGGCAGCGAAACCCAGTCGCCTTCGCGCAAGTCGGGAGCTTGAGCGAGATCGATCACGATCATGTCCATAGACACCCTGCCCAGGATCGAGAGCCGTCGTTCACCGCTTGCGAAGTGCGCCCCCGCCCAGCTGCGCAGGATGCCGTCCGCATAGCCGAGCGAGACCACCCCCACACGCATCGGTCCAGGCGCGGTGAAGGTCGCGTTATATCCCACCGTAGCCCCTGCAGGAACATTGCGGACCTGCAGCAAGGCGGCTTCGGGCCATCCGACCTGCCGGATGCGGTCGTTGAATTCGGGACGCGGGACGCCGCCGTATAGCGCTAGACCGGGGCGGGTGAGGTCGCAATGGTAGTCCGGGCCAAGCGCGATCCCGGCGCTGTTGGCGAGGCTCGTCTGGCGATGGGCTACCTGCGGAACGACGGCGCGGAAAGTCTCGAGCTGTCGCGTGTTCATCGCGCTGTCCTCGTCGGCGCAGGCGAGATGCGACATCAGAACTTCGACCTCGAGCCGCTGGATCAGTGGATCGGCGACCTCGGCAGGGCCGATCCCAAGCCGGTTGATCCCGCTGTCGATCATCAGGTCGCAGCGCCCTCCCCCCGTTTCGGTCCACACTTGGGCCTGCTGGAGACTGTCGATCACCGGCCGCACCCCGGTGGCGCGGGCATAGGCCGCCTGGGCAGGGTTCAGCACACCGTGCAGCACCGAGAGCTGCGCGGCCGGGACATGCGCCAGCACCGCCTCGACCTCGGACCAGTGCGCGACGAAGAAGTTCCGGCATCCCGCATCGAGCAGCACCGGCAGACAGCGCGCGACCCCCAGCCCGTAGCAATCGGCCTTCACTGCCGCTCCGGTGCGCGCCGTTCCCGACATCGCGTCGAGCGTGCGCCAATTGGTGGCCAGCGCGGCCTCGTCGAGTTCGAGCCGCAGGGTGGCCGGAGGCGCTTCAGCCATCGCTGGCGATCTCGTCGGAGAAATCGCGCGGCGGGCCGCCGGGCAGTCCCCACCACACTACCGCGAGCCCCAGCGCGACCACCACCCAAGTGTACCACAGCCCCGCATAGACATCGCCCGAGCGCGCGACGATGATCCCCGAGATCAGCGGCAGGAAACCCCCGAGATAGCCGGCGGCGATGTGATAGGGGATCGACATTGAGCTGTAGCGGATCCGCGGCGGGAACAGTTCGGCGAGCAGCGCCGCGACCGAGCCGTAGGTCAGCGCCGAGAGCAGCCCCAGCACCAGCAGCAGCGCGACGATGCCGAGGATGTTTGCCGGCGGCGGTGCCTTGCGCTCGAAGTCGAAGCCCTGGGCGGTCAGCGCGGCCAGGAGCCCGTCGCGCCGCGCCATGCCGTCGGCGAACCACACCTCCTGCAGCGAGATTGTCTCGTCGCCGACCGTCAGCGACAAGATCCGCGCGGGTTCGACGCTGTAGGGAACGCCGCTGGCGGTCAGCGTCTCGAGCAGCTTGCCGCAGCGGGTCTGTTCGCGGTCGAACAGTTCGGCGAAGGGATCGGTAGAGCACTCGCTCCCCGCGACCACCACCGGGTTGTCGCGGGCGGCCTCGGCGAGCCCCGGATTGGCGAGGCTGCCCATCCCCCAGAAGATCGGGAACAGCAGTACGAGGCTCAGCAAGGCGCCGATGACGATCGGGCGGCGGCGACCGATCCGGTCCGACCAGCGCCCGACGATCACATAGAAGCTCATCGATATCAGGCCGGCGACCAGCAGCATCCATTCGACCGCGCTCTCCTCGAGCCGCATCGGTCCGCGCAGGAAGGACAGCCCCGAGAAAAAGGCGGTGTACCAGATCGTCGTCAGGATGCCCGTCACCGCGAAGGCGATCACCAGCCGGCGCTTGTTGCGCGGATAGGTGAAGCTCTCGACGAAGGGATTGCCCGCGGTCTCGCCCGCCGCCTTCATCGCCTGGAACACCGGGCTTTCGGACAGCTTGAGCCGCATCCACAGCGAGATCGCGAGCAGGATCAGCGACAGCAGGAAGGGCACTCGCCAGCCCCAGGCGGCGAATTCCGCCTCGTTGAATACTGCACGGCAAGCGATCACCACCGCGATCGAGAGCACGAAGCCGCCGACCACGCTGGCCTGGATGAAGCCGGTGTAGAAACCCCGCTTTTCGGGCGGCGCATGCTCGGCGACATAGATCGCCGCGCCGCCATATTCGCCGCCCAGCGCCAGCCCCTGCAGGATCCGCAAGCCGATAACCACGATCGGCGCGGCGATCCCGATGCTCGCGGCGGTGGGGATCATCCCGACCCCCGCGGTCGCCACGCCCATCAGCGTGACGGTCACCAGAAAGGTGTATTTGCGCCCCAGCCGGTCGCCCAGGAAGCCGAACAGGATCGCGCCGAGCGGGCGAAATCCGAACCCGACCGCAAAGCCGGCCCAGACCAGCAGGATCTGCAGCGTCTCATTGTCGCTGGGGAAGAAGGCCGCGCCGATCAGTCCGGCCAGCGTGCCGTAGATGAAGAAGTCGTACCATTCGAAGATCGTCCCTGCCGAGCTGGCGACGATCACCAGGCGGATTTCCTTCTCGCTGGGCTCGCGCGACGCTTGTGCCACTGCGGTCTCGTTCGCGCTCGTGCTGGTGGTCATGGTGGCGTCCCCTCCCCTTCTGCCGCGCTGTTGCCGCGTGCTTGGCGCGGGGTCTAGCGCGCAGCCGGAAGGTTGGAAAGCGCGGCCAGCGCGGCTCTCCACGGCAACCGGATCGCCTCGTGGCGCCCGGCGTGCGGCAGCGCAGGATCGAGCGCCTCGAGCCCGGGCCAGGCCGGGCGATCGCCACAGCTGGCCAGCCAGCCGTCCACTCCGGCGAGGCTGCGCTTCAGCAACGCGACATCGAGGACATGCGCCTGGCGCACGAAGATCGCCGCCGCCGCCTGCCCCACCGCGCAGGCGCTGACCCGCATTCCGATCTCGGCGATGGCGCCGTCCTCATCGGCGGTGCAGCCCAGCGCGAGCGTGCTGCCGCAGCTGCGCGAACGCGCTTCGCCGTGCAGCGTCAAGCGGTCGGTCAGCGGGTAATCGGCCAGATCTACCGCGAGGCCGAGCAGCGCGGGCGAATAGAGCACGGCGGTGCTGCTGGTCCTCATTCCGCGTCGCCGGCCGCTTCTGCCGCCTCGCGTTCGTCGCGCAATTGCGCCCGGCGCTCGGCGACCATTTCGACCATGCTGCGCGAGCTGGCATCGACGAAATCATACGAGCGGGCGCCGGAAATCCAGTCGGGCCGACCCTTGAAGCCCCAGACGCTGTCGTAGCCGAGCACCAGCAGCGAAAAGGCGATCACCACGATCACCGCCCCCTTGAGCGCGCCGAAGCCGAAGCCGAGCACGCGATCGATCGGCCCCAGCACCGCGCCGCGCGAGACCCCGCTGACATTGCTGGCGATCACTTTCATCGCGGCATAGGGAATGAGCAACAGCAGGGCGAAGGCGAGCACCGCCGTGCTGATGTCGGGCCCGGCGTAATCGGCAAGCGCCGCGGTCAACGGCTTGTGCAGGAAGCGGATGGCCAGAACCGCGAGTGTCCAGGCGACGAGCGAGAACACCTCCTGCACGAAACCGCGCATAAACCCGCCGACGGCGGCCAGGCCGACGATTCCCAGCACTATCCAATCGAAACCCGTCATTCACACTTCCAACCCGCCAGAACTAGCTACCTCCCATGACGCGATCGACGAGAATGGGCAACTGGCCGACCTCGCGATATTCCAGCTTGGCAGCAGCGTGATCGACGTCGCGCGGCCCAAAGCCGCGTTCGAAACCCAGCTTGGCCGCCTCGCGCAGCCGCAGCGGCGCATGCGCGACCGGGCGGATCTCGCCCGCGAGCGAAACCTCGCCCAGCCAGACGCTGCGTGCGGGCAGCGGCTTGTCGGCGAGCGCGCTGACCAGCGCCGCGGCGACCGCCAGATCGGCGGCGGGATCGGACAGGCGATATCCCCCGGCGACGTTGAGATAGACTTCCGCCGAGCTGAAATTGAGCCCGCAGCGCGCCTCGAGTACCGCGAGCAGCATCGCCATCCGGCCATTGTCCCAACCCACCACGGCGCGGCGCGGGGTGGCACCCGATTGCAGCCGGACGATCAGCGCCTGGATCTCGACCAATACCGGGCGGGTGCCCTCCATCGCCGGGAACACCGCGCTCCCGGCAAGCTGTTCCTGACGCCCGGAAAGAAACAGCAACGAAGGATTGGCGACCTCTTCCAGCCCCTCGCCCGCCATCGAGAACACCCCGATCTCGTCGACCGCGCCGAAGCGGTTCTTGAGCGCGCGCAGGATGCGGTACTGATGGCTGCGCTCGCCCTCGAAACTCATCACCACATCGACCATGTGTTCGAGCACCCGCGGCCCGGCGATCGAACCATCCTTGGTGACATGACCGACCAGCACCAGCGCGACCCCGTTTTCCTTGGCGTAGCGGATGAGCTCGAACGCGCAGCCGCGCACCTGGCTGACCGTTCCCGGAGCGCCCTCGATGGTGTCGGAGTGCATCGTCTGGATCGAATCGATCACCAGCATTGCGGGCGGATCGCCCTGCCCCAGAGTGGTCAGGATATCGCGCACGCTGGTGGCGGCGGCGAGGCGCACGGGGGCATCGGCCAGCCCAAGCCTTCCGGCGCGCATCCGTACCTGCCCGGTGGCTTCCTCGCCGCTGACATAGACGCATGCCTTGCCCGTGCGCGCGATCGCCGCCGCCGCCTGGAGCAGCAGCGTCGATTTGCCGATCCCCGGATCGCCGCCCATCAATATCGCCGAGCCGGGCACCAGCCCGCCGCCCAGCGCGCGATCGAATTCGGCGAGCCCGGTGGTCTGGCGCACCGGCAGCGCGCCGGGCTTGTCGAGCGAGACGAATTCGATTCCCCGCCCGCCGCTCGACAGATCGTGTTTCTGCGCGAACACGGTCGCGGGTGCGTCCTCCACCAGCGTGTTCCATTCCGCGCAATCGGGGCATTGCCCCTGCCAGCGGTGCGAGAGGCTGCCACAGGCCTGGCAGACATAGCGGCGTTTGGGTTTGGCCATGACGGCGCGATAACCGGAACGTTTCAGGAACGCAATTGCCTTCGCGGCGCGGCTGCGCCACTGTCGCCGCGATGCGGCAAAAAGAACTCAGGATTGCGCTGGTCTGCTATGGCGGGGTCAGCCTGGCGGTCTACATGCACGGGGTCACCAAGGAAGTGTGGCATCTTGCGCGCGCCAGTCGGGCCTATCACGACGGCGACGAGAAGCCCGGCGGAGTGGCGGGGGTCTATCGCGATTTGATCGACCACATCGAACGCGAGCGGCAGTTGCGGCTGCGCGTGCTGCCCGACATCCTCACCGGGGCGAGCGCGGGCGGGATCAACGCGGTGTTCCTCGCGCAAGCCGTCCATTCGGGTTATTCGCTCGACCCCCTGACCGATCTCTGGCTCGACATGGCAGATGTCGACGAATTGGTCGATCCCGACGCCCGCCCGATGTGGCGCTTCGCCAAATTCTGGTCTGAGCCGCTGGTGCGTTGGGTGCTCACCCGGCCCGGCAATCTGGTCAGCGAGAGCGTGGCGCCCGAGACCCGGGACGAGGTGCGGCGCAAGGTTTCGCGCTTCATCCGCGGGCGCTGGTTCGAACCGCCGTTCAGCGGTGCGGGCTTTTCCGCTTTGCTCGAACGCGCTTTTGCGGCGATGGAACGGACCGCCCCCGAAGCGCCGCTGCTGCCGCCGCGGCACCCGCTCGACCTGTTCGTCACGGCAACCGATTTCCACGGCCATCTGTCGCTGCTGCGGCTCAACAGTCCGCCGGTGGTGGAGGAAAGCGAGCATCGGATGCCGATCGATTTTCGCAGCCGGACGCCCGCTGCGGGCGGGCGGGACTTCGCCGATCCGGTCGAGCTCGTGTTCGCCGCGCGGGCGACCGCGAGCTTCCCTGGCGCTTTCCCCCCGCTGCAGGTGGCTGAGATCGATGCGCTGGCGGAAAGGACCGGGCGCAACTGGCCCGGCCGGCGCCATTTTTTCGAACGAATCATGCCGGTCCACCTGCGCGAGAACACGCTCGACGAGGTCGCGCTCATCGACGGCTCGGTGCTGGTCAACAAGCCCTTCGAAGGCGCGATCGCGGCGCTGAGGGGGCGCCCGGCACAGCGCGAGGTCGACCGCCGCTTCGTCTATGTCGATCCCCGCCCCGACCGATCGAGCGCGCTGCGCGAGCTGGAGAAGAAACCGGTCGGCTTCTTCTCGGCCATTTTCGGCTCGCTCTCCACGATCCCGCGCGAACAGCCGATCCGCGACAATCTCGAAGCGCTCGAGGAGCAGAGCCGCGAGGCGCTGCGGCTGCGGCGGATCGTGGCGCGCTTGCGCCCCGATGTCGAAGGCGCGGTCGAGCAATTGTTCGGGCGGACGCTGTTTCTCGACAAGCCGACCGCGCGCCGGTTGAGCAATTGGCGCCAGCGCGCGCAGACTGCGGCGGCCGAGCAGGCGGGCTACGCCTTCCAGTCTTACGCCCAGGCAAAGGTTTCGGGGATCGTCGCGCGGCTCGCCAAGCTGACGCTGCAGGCCGCGCCGCAATTGGGCCTGCCCGATGCACAAGCCATCGAAGCGGTGTTTCGCGAGGAACTGGCGCGCCGCGGGCTCGAGAGCCTCTCGGCGCCGGGGGGCGGCGCGCACGAGGGGGCGATCGCGTTCTTTCGTTCGCATGATCTGGGCTTCCGCATCCGCCGGCTACGGCTGCTGGCGCGGCGGCTGGCGCGCGACTGGGAAGCCGATCCCGATATTCCTGATGCGGCGCTGGAGACCGCCCGCGACTCGCTATACGCGATTCTCGCGCTCTATTTCGATCGCGAAGGGCTGACGGCGCTGGGGCCGGACTTCGAGAAGCTGGCGGAGAACGTGCTGCTGGATCCGGGCGCGGTACTCGACCATCTGGAGAATCGCCGCCTGCTGCCGCAGGTCGACGATCAGGCAGAACTGCTGCTCGCCGAGGCGCTGACGCTGATGCCCAAGGACCTCAAGCGGCGGATGCTGCTGACCTATCTGGGTTTCCCCTATTACGATGTCGCCACCCTGGCGCTGCTGCGCGACGAGGGGCTGACCGAATTCGATCCCGCCAAGGTCGACAGGATTTCGCCCGAGGATGCCCGCAGCATCCGCGAAGGCGGTACCAGGGCGACCCTGCGCGGCACCGAATTCTACAATTTCGGCGCCTTCTTCAGCCGCGCCTATCGCGAAAACGATTATCTTTGGGGTCGGCTCCATGGGGCCGAGCGAATGGTAGACCTGCTCGGCTCGACGCTCGAAGACAGTCTCGCCGAGGAGGACAACCGCAGCTTCAAGCGCGCCGCCTTCCTCGCCATCCTCGACGAGGAAGAAGCGGCGGACCGCTGTTCGTCCGGACTGATCCGCTCGCTCCGCGCCGAGGTCGAGGAGCGCCTGCCAGAATAGCGGCGGTCAGAATAGCGGCGGCCAGAATAGCCGCGGCTAGGCGCCCAAGACGGTCTTGAGCTTTTCGAAGAAGCCGCGGCTTTCAGGGCATTCGTCGCCGGTCTCGGTCTCGCGGAACTGCTCGAGCAACGAGCGTTGCTCCTTGGTGAGCTTGGTCGGCGTCTCGACCGCGATTTCCACCACCAGATCGCCGCGACCGCGCCCCTGCAGCACCGGCATGCCGGCGCCGCGCTGGCGCAATTGCTTGCCCGACTGAATTCCTGCCGGAATGGACAGGGTGACCGTTTCGCCGGCGAGGTCGGGAATGTCGATTTCGCCGCCGAGCGCAGCCTGGGTGAAACTGATCGGCACGCGCGTTGCGAGCGTGGTGCCCTCGCGCTGGAAGATCGCATGCGGGGCGATATGGACGAAGATGTAGAGATCGCCCGGAGGCGCGCCCTGCGGCCCCGCTTCGCCCTTGCCCGAGAGCCGGATACGCGTGCCGGTATCGACGCCGGGCGGAATTTCGACATCGAGCGTCTGCGGCGTATCGATCCGCCCTTCGCCGCGACAACTGCGGCACGGATCGGTGATCACCTCGCCGCGACCGTGGCAATTGGGGCATGGCCGCTCGACCACGAAGAAGCCCTGTTTGGCGCGGACCTTGCCATGGCCCTGGCAAAGATTGCAGGCGCGCGCCCGGGTTCCGGGCCGGGCGCCGGTCCCGTGGCAATCCTCGCAATGTTTCGAAACCTCGATCTCGACTTGCGTCTCCTTGCCGTGGAAGGCTTCTTCGAGCGTGACCTGCATGTCGTAGCGCAAATCGGCGCCGCGCCGCGGCCCGCGCTGGGCCCCGCCGCCGAAGGCTTGGCCGAAGATGGTCTCGAAGATATCGCCGATATCGCCGAAGCCCTGCTGTCCGGCGCCGCCGCCCATGCCCTGCTGGAAGGCTTCCATGCCGTAGCGATCATAGGCCGCGCGTTTTTGCGGATCTTTCAGGCAATCATAGGCGACGCTGATCGCCTTGAACTTGGCTTCGCTTTCGGAGCAGCCCGGATTGCGATCCGGGTGGTGCTTCATCGCGAGCTTGCGATAGGCGGATTTGATAGTCCCGCCGTCGGCATCGCGAGAGACGCCCAGCAATTCGTAGAAATCGATTTCGGTGGCTGACATAAATTCTCCCGCCCGATACCTAGCCGCCACCGGCGCTGGCGAGCACCGGTGGCGGCGGGTTTTTCATCGGGCGATCAGCCCTTGTTGTTGTCTTCGTCGACCTCGGAGAATTCCGCGTCGACGACGTCTTCGTCGCCCGAACCGGAGTCTTCGGCGGCGGCTTCACCCTCGGCGGGTGCGGCACTGGCCTGCTCCTGCTCGTAGATGGTCTGACCCATCTTCATGGCAACCTGCGTCAGCTCCTGCGCGGCGGCGTTGATCTTCTCGGGATCGTCGGTTTCGAGCGCGGTCTTCACCTCGGCGATCTTCGCCTCGACCTCGCTCTTGAGATCGGCCTCGAGCTTGTCGCCATGCTCTTCGAGCTGCTTTTCGGTGGTGTGGACGAGACTGTCGGCCTGGTTGCGGGCTTCGGCCGCTTCCTTGCGCTTCTTGTCTTCCTCGGCGAATTTCTCCGCATCCTGGACCATCTGATCGATATCGCTCTCGGACAGACCGCCCGATGCCTGGATCTTGATCGTCTGCTCCTTGCCGGTTCCCTTGTCCTTGGCGCTGACGTTGACGATGCCGTTGGCGTCGATGTCGAAAGTGACCTCGATCTGCGGTACGCCGCGCGGCGCCGAAGGAATGCCGACCAGGTCGAAATTGCCGAGCAGCTTGTTGTCGGCCGCCATCTCGCGCTCGCCCTGGAAGACCTTGATCGTCACCGCCTGCTGATTGTCCTCGGCGGTCGAATAGGTCTGGCTCTTCTTGGTCGGGATGGTGGTGTTGCGGTCGATCATCCGGGTGAACACGCCGCCCAGCGTCTCGATGCCCAGCGACAGCGGGGTCACGTCGAGCAGCAGGACGTCCTTCACCTCGCCCTTCAGCACG
>JAHJPT010000332.1 GCA_018819685.1 Alphaproteobacteria bacterium | reverse complement strand
GCCTCGTTTTCGACAGCATCGAGATCGGCGGGGTTCAGCCCGCGGTTTTTCCAGCGGTCGATCAGCCCGGCCAATTGGCGCGCCGGCCAGCGTTTTTCATCAATATCGGCCTGCGCGATCAATTGTTTGAGCAGCCTGATCTGATCGTCGGTGTCGATGATGGTGTAATTGCTGGCCAACCCGACCAGCTCGGCATGGCGGCGCAGCATCTTCGCGCCGATCGAGTGAAAGGTACCGAGCCAGGGCATCCCCTCGACCGCGTCGCCGATGTGCCGTCCGACCCGCTCGCGCATCTCGCGTGCGGCCTTATTGGTGAAGGTGACGCAGAGAATCTCGCTCGGCCAGGCGCGGCGCGTAGCGATGAGGTGCGCCAGCCGTGCAGTGAGCGCGGCGGTTTTGCCGGTTCCCGCGCCTGCCAGCATCAGCACCGGTCCCTCGGTGGTCAGCACGGCGTCCTTCTGCGGACCGTTGAGGTTTTTCGCATAGGCGGGCAGCGCACCCGGGTCGGCGGGCGGCGAGGAGGTTTCGAGAGAATTCATGATCATGCGAACAGTTAGGGAACGGCGGGGGGCAAGGCAAGGGTAACGGAACCCACGCGCCGATGCTGCGTAGAGAAGGGGGACAGCAATTGTAATCGGAGACGAATCCTATGCGTAACCTTATTCTTGCCGGCGCCGCAGCGCTGGCATTCTCAGCAGCTCCCGCCATGGCGCAGAATACCGCACAGGACATGGATGCAGGTGCCTACAACATGACCCCGGCGCAGCAGCAGATGTTCATGAACTGGGAAGACGACCAGCGGATCGCCTACACGCGCTGGCCCATCGAAGTTCAGGAATACTACTGGACTTTGAACGATAACCAGATGCGCGGCTGGTGGGTACTCAACGACGAGCAGCGTATGCGTATCGTCGATATGCAGCCGCAGCAGCGTGCCGCAGCCTGGACCTCGATCATGAACCAGATGAACGGTGCGACGCCGATGCCCGCCACGCCGAGCGCCACGACCACGGCACCCAGGACGGCGAATACCACGGTAGGTAACATTCAGTACCGGAGCACGGCGGTGGTTCAGAATACCCCTGGCGACCAAGGCCCGCCCACCGGCGATGTCCCGATCTGCTCGCCCAACGAGCAGGACAATTGCATCAATGCCTGGGAAGCCGGCAAGCGGGGCCCGGGTGTAACCAAGCCGCTCGGCTATTGGCCGGGCCAGCCCGCCAGCAACATGTAACGTTGGCTGACTGACGAAGAAGGGCGGGACCGTGCAGACGGTGCCGCCCTTTTCTTTTGTCCGGCACTGGCGCATCTGCGTTACGAAACCTCAAGGGATTCGATACGATGCTGACCGGAGGATGCCATTGCGGGGCGATCCGCTACGAGATTTCCGGCGTCCCGCTCAATCACGCGCTGTGTCACTGCGTCGATTGCCGCCGCGCCTCGGGTGCGCCGATGGTCGGTTGGGCGATTATGACACAGGAACGATTGGCGGTGTCGGGCGAGCCGTCTACTTATGCTTCATCGGAGCATGCCCGTCGCCATTTCTGCATCCAGTGCGGAACGGGCCTGTTCTACACCAACGACGCGATGCTGCCCGGGCTGGTGGACGTGCAGAGCGCCACGCTCGATGAGCCCGACGAGCTTCCTGCGCAGGCGCATATTCAGACGGCAGAGCGGCTCGGCTGGATGGCGGAGGCGCACCGTCTGCCCGAATTCGAGCGCTATCCTCCGCAGGAATGAGCTAATCGGCGAGCCGCAGGAAGGTCAGCTTGGCCTTGCCGACGCGACGTTCGGCTTCGATTTCAAGCTGTTTGATCGCGACAATCTCTTCGGCGCCGGTCTCGAGCACGATCCAACTCGACGGGTCGAACCAGCCAAGCCGGGTCATCCGATCTAGGGCGACCTGACCCGCGCCGGTGCCATAGGGCGGATCGAGCAAGATGAGGTCGTGTGCCGAACGGGCAGCGCCCAGCGCCATGACCGAACCGGCCTGGACGCTGGACCGATCGCGCGCATCGAAGGCGGCGATATTGGCGCGGATGGCCTTGAGCGCTTCGGGTTCCTGCTCGACGAACAGGCAATGCGCCGCGCCGCGCGACAGCGCTTCCATGCCGAGCGCGCCGGATCCTGCGAAGAGATCGGCCACCGAAAGCCCCTCGAAGCTCCCGAGCCGGCTGGTGAGCATGTTGAACAGCGTCTCGCGCGTGCGGTCGGCGGTGGGACGGGTGGTCTCGCCCTTGGGCGCGACCAGCTTGCGTCCGCGCCAGGCCCCCGCGACGATTCTCATGATTTCGGCCTCATGCCTGCGGCTTCGCTTTCTTGGGTTTGGGCAGGGTGCCCATGAAGCGTTCGACATCGGCGTGGCGGATCTGGACCGCCTGTCCGCGCGGGAGGTCGGCGAGCTCGAAAGGGCCGTAGCCGGTGCGCAGCAGACGGTTCACCTCGAGCCCGAGATGTTCGAGCACGCGGCGCACTTCGCGGTTCTTGCCCTCGGTCAGCGTCAGCACGATCCAGCGATTGCGGCCCGAGCCGCGCTCGAGATCGGCTTCGATGCTGCCATAGCGCATTCCGTCGATTTCGATCCCGTGGGACAGATCGTCGAGCTGCGCCTGGGTGATGTCGCCGAAGGCGCGCGCGCGGTAGGTGCGCGGAATCCCCGAGGACGGCAATTCCATCGCCCGCTTGAGCTCGCCGTCATTGGTGAGCAGCAGCAGCCCCTCGGTGGTGAAATCCAGCCGACCCACCGGCATCAGCCGCGGGGTGTCCTTGGGCAGCGCATTGCGCAGCGCGTCGTAGATCGTCGGACGTCCCGCTGGGTCGCGCTCGGCGGTGATCAGGCCCGAGGGTTTGTGGAAGGCGTAGAGCCTGGCTTCTTCGGCGCGGCCGACCGGCTTTCCGTCCACGGTCACGCCGCGCAAATTGAGCAATTTCACCGCGGGCGTGTCGAGCACCTTGCCCTCGATCGCCACGCGACCATCGGCGACCATGCGCTCGACTTCGCGACGGCTGGCGACGCCGGCGCGGGCGAGCAGCTTGGCGATGCGATCACCGGCTTCGGGCAGTCTGTCGGGCATCTGCGCGCCGCTACGCGCTCACTCGGCGGCGCGCAAGGCTTCCGCCACCGTCTCGTGATAGCGCGCGATCCCGCCTTCGAGCGCACCGAGGATCAATTCGGGCACCGCGCCGGTCGCGAGCCCCTGCTGACCGAGCTCGGCGGCGCGGAAATCCTCGGCGGCGAAGACCCCGCCATCGAGCAGCGCCCAGCTACGCTCCCAATGCGCGCGCGCCTTGTCGGTTGCGGGCTCCTCGGGAATGAGCATGAAGTCTTCGACCAGCGTGAGGTCATGCGCCTGGGGCATCATCACCATGATGTTGAGATAGTCGGGACTGGGAATGATCAGCGCACCGGGGACCAGTTGATAGGCGAAGGTCACCACCCGCCGGAGCGCAGCCATATCCGCCAGATCGACACTGGCCATGTCTTCCAGCCGTCCGACCGCCGAACGGTGGTGCGGGCCGATCAGATCGCCCGAGGTCACGCCATCCTTGAAGAACGGCCCGATGGTCTTCGCATGGAGCCGGGTGACGTGATAGCTTTCGAGGAAGGCGTCCATGATCAGCTTCCAGTTTGCCCTGACCGTGTGGGTCTTGCGCCGGAACAGCACGTGGTCGGCGGTGCCGAAAGCATCCATATCCTCGCCGATTTGGCGAACGTGGCCGAAATCTGCGCCCTCGACCGGGGCGAACCAGATCAGCCCGCCGCTTTCGCAGCTCGGCAGTTCGACCAGCCCGTGCGAATCCTTGTCGAGGCCGGGAAAGGTGTCGGGCCGGGGCAGGGCGAGCAGGCGGCCATCCACCGAATAGGTCCAGGCGTGATAGGGGCACACCAGCTTCTTGGTGCAGCGCACCTCGTCGCCCTCGACCAGCCGGGTGCCGCGGTGGCGGCAGACATTGAGGAACACATGGACCCGCCCTTGCGCGTCACGGGTGATCAGCAGCGGGCGTCCGGTGGCGTCGTGCGGCACCGCCATTCCGGGATCGGGCAGCAGGGCGGTGGGGCACAGAATCTGTGGCATCCGCTCGTAGAGCGCGGCCTTCTCGCGCGCAAAATGAGCCGGGTCGGTGTAGACGCTCGCCGGGACCCGCGTTACCGGCTGCTCTGGCGGCCTGCCGCCATCGGCGACCTCGCGGGCCAGCGCGAGCTGCCCGTCGGTGGGCCGGTGATGGGGGGATAGCGCGGTGGGATCGCCCATGCGTCCTGTTCCTTTTCCTGCAACCGACCTAGTGTCGCAAAAAATTCACCGATGCGAAAGGACCCAGACGAATGGCCGAAGCTGCCGAACCGGTTAAGCCTTCCAGCTGGAGCGTGCTCAAACTGGCGTTGAAGAACCGCAAGACCGGGTACATGGCGCTGTTCGGCTTTGCCAGCGGCCTGCCCTTCGCGCTGTTTCTCGGCACGCTCTACGCCTGGCTGAGCGAAGCGGAGGTCGATCTGGAGACGATGGGCGTCTTCTCGCTGATCGGGCTGGCCTACGCCTTCCAGTTCCTGTGGTCGCCGCTGGTCGACCGACTCGACATCCCGGGCCTCCGCCGCCTCGGCAAACGCAAGCAGTGGATCGCACCGATGCAATTGCTGCTCGGGATCATTCTCGTCACGCTCTCGCTGCTCGATCCCAAGAGCCAGTTGGGCTGGTTCAGCCTTCTGGCCGGGATCGGGGCCTTCGCCAGCGCGACGCAGGACATCGTCATCAACGCCTGGCGTATCGACATCGCCGACGACGAGGCGACGATCGATATCCTTTCCACGGTCACCCAGATGGGCTTTCGCCTCGCCGCGCTGGTCGGCGGCGCGCTGGGGCTGATCATCGCCGAGCGGATCGGCTGGCCGCAGACCTATGTCATCATGGGCCTGATCATGCTGGGTATCGGCATCGCCGGCCTGTTCGCTCCCGACGCCGATGTCGACAAGGCTGCGGCAACGACGATGAACGAGGAAAAGACCGCCGAACTCTACGAGGTCGGCGAGATCGAGCCGCGGGTTCGGAACTGGGCGCTGCTGGCGGTCGGACTGCTGTGGAGCTGGGCGATCGTCACCGTGCTGATCTTCATGGTCCGCTCGCTCACCGCGCTGCCGGAAGACCGGCCCGATCCGACGCTCTTCACCGCGACCTACGGCCCGCTGATCATCGCCGCGACGATCATCGTCCCGGCCTTCATTGCCGCATGGCTGGTCAAGCTGAACCGCGACGGCAAGCATGTCATCAAGGAAGGGCGGGTGGCAAAGAAGGCGGACGGGCTGATCCTCGACCAGCTCTACCGCGCGCTGCTGCTGCCGCTGGTCGAGTTCGTCGGCCGGATGGGCTGGTCTCTGGTGCTCGTGTTCGCGCTCGTGCTGACCTACCGGATTACCGACGCGATCTGGGGTACCTTCGCCTATCCCTTCTATCTCGGCGAGCTGGAATACACGCTCGACGAGGTCGCGGTAGCGTCGAAATTCTTCGGCGTCGGGGCGATCCTGCTTGGCCTCGCACTGGGCGGCTGGATGATCACTGCCTTCGGACGGATGTTCACGCTGACGCTGGGCGCATTCCTCGCCGCGGCCACCAACCTGCTCTACGCCGATCTGGCGCTGGGCGGGGCCCGGATGCAGGCGGTCAGCGATGCGATCGGCTTCACCTGGGCAGTGCTGCAGTTTCCGGGCGGAAGCGAGCGACTGGCGCGGCTGATGATCACAATCGGGGGCGAAAACCTGGCAATCGGCATCGCCGGTGCCGCCTATATCGCCTGGCTCTCGTCGATCGTCGCCAAGGGCTATTCGGCGGTGCAATATGCGCTGCTCGCCTCGCTGACGCTGCTGGTCGGTACGCTGGGGCGCGGGGCATTGGGGCAGATGATCGAGGAGCGCGGCTATTACGACGTCTTCATCTTCACCATGCTGATCGGCATGGTGGCGGTGGTGCTGTGCATCCTCGAATGGATGCGCGAGCACCGGGCAGGGCGCAAATCCGGCGTCGTCGCTGCCGATCCTGCACCCCAGGTGGCGAGGAGCCAGTAATTCCTGCGCTCGGGCAAGCCCTCAGTCGGGCAGCGTTCCGTTGAGCCGCAGCACTTCGCCGGCGAGATAGAGCGAGCCGGACACCAGCACCGGCAGACCGTCATCGGGCAGGACGGCGAGCGCGGTGGGCACGTCCGGTGCCGCTCTGGCGGATGGTCCGAAGACGCTGGCGGGGTGGCACTCGTGCCCGGGAACCGGCACCACCGTGAGGCTGGCGATCGAATCCAGCAGAGGCGCGGTGAGCGCGCGCGGGTCCTTGGCATCGAGCATCCCGACGATCAGATGGAGCCGCTCGCCCGCGAAATGCCGGCCAAGCGCTTCGCCCGCGCTCGGGTTGTGCCCGCCATCGAGCCAGATCGCACGGTCCGCGCTTCCCGCGCTGCGTAGCGTGCCGGGCGCAAGCCGTTGCAGCCGCGCGGGCCAGTCGGCAGTGCGAATCCCCTCGGCCATCGCCTCGCGCGAGACGGAGACGAAGTCCTGATGTCGCAGCATGGCCACCGCCAGCGCCGCGTTCTCGGCCTGATGAGCCCCGGGAAGGGTGGGTAGCGGCAGGACGAGTTCGCCATGGCGGTCGGCGTAGTGGAGGCCGGTTGCGGTGGTGCTGCAATGCCAGTCCCGCCCCCGCATCGCCAGCGGCGCACCGGCGCCCAGCGCCGCCCGCTCGATTTCGGCCTGCGCTTCGGGCGGGTAGGACAGGGTCGCCAGCGAGGACCCGCGCTTAACGATACCCGCCTTCTCGAAAGCGATCCGCGCGAGGGGCACTTGCGGCGTCCCCTCCTCGGGAGCGAGCAGGAAGCGTTCGTGATCGATACCGAGCGCCGCGATCGCGCAGGCGGCGGGGCTCTCGATCACGTTGGTCGCGTCGAACCGGCCGCCCAGACCGACCTCGATCACGCAGACATCCGCCGGAACCCGCGCGAATTCGGCAAAGGCTGCGGCGATGGTGACCTCGAAAAAGCTCGGCGCCAGACCGTGACCTGCGTCGAGCACTTCGACGAGCAGCGGGGCCAGCCGGTAGTCGGATATGAGCTCGCCCGCGAGCCGAATCCGCTCGTTGTAGCGCACCAGATGCGGACTGGTGGTCATGTGCACCCGCTGGCCATCGGCTTCGAGCATGGCGCGCAGGAAGGCGCAGGTGCTGCCCTTACCATTAGTCCCCGCGATATGGAGCACGGGCGGCAGGCGCTTGTGCGGATCGCCCAGCCGCGCCAGCAGCGCGCGGATCGTCTCCAGGCCCAGCCTGCCCTGCGGCACACTCAGCGCCGCCAGCCGGTCGAGCTGCGCCTGAACGGCGGGATCGGAAGAGGTGGCGAAGTCCTTCACGACCTCATCCCAAGCGGCTTGCGATTACGCCGCAACCTTTGGCTGCAGATAGTCGAGCACAGTCGCCAGCCGGTCCCTGAGATCGTGGCGGTGGACCACCATGTCGACCATACCATGCTTGTGCAGATACTCGGCGCGCTGGAAGCCTTCGGGAAGCTGCTCGCGGATCGTGTCCTGGATCACCCGCTGGCCGGCGAACCCGATCAGCGCACCCGGCTCGGCGATGTGGATATCGCCGAGCATGGCATAGCTGGCGGTGACGCCGCCGGTGGTCGGATCGGTCAGCACGACGATATAGGGCAGGCCTGCTTCCTTGAGCCGCCGCGTCATCACGGTGGCCTTGGGCATCTGCATCAGGCTGAGAATGCCTTCCTGCATCCGCGCGCCGCCCGCCGCGGTGACGACGATGTAGGGGCAACGCCGGGTCAGCGCGCGCTCGGCGCCCTGACAGAAGGCGGTGCCCACCGCCATGCCCATGCTGCCGCCCATGAAGCCGAAATCCTGCACCCCGACCACAGCCGGGCGCTCCTCGATCGTACCCGAGCCAACGGTGAACGCGTCCCTGTGCGGGTTCTTGGCGCGCGCCTGCTTGAGGCGGTCGGTGTATTTCTTGGTGTCGCGGAACTTGAGCGGATCCTCGCGCACCTCGGGCTGGGGCAGCACATCGTAGCCCTCGTCGAGCAATTGCCGCAGCCGCTCGTCGGCCCCGATCCGGCCATGATGCTCGCAGCGCGGGCACACCTGGAGGTTCTCGGCATATTCTTGCGCAAAAACCATCTGCTGGCATCCCGGGCATTTGACCCAGAGATCCTTTTCGGTCGCGCGCTTGGGGAGGAAAGCGAGCGAGTTGCGGACGCGATTGAACCAGTTCATGGGGCAAGCCTATAGGGCGCTCGCCCGAAACCGCCAAGACCGGTCGTCGGTAACCCCTCTCGTCTCGTCATTGCGAGCGTCCGTCAGGACGCGCGGCAATCCACGGATCGGCATC
>JAHJPT010000331.1 GCA_018819685.1 Alphaproteobacteria bacterium | reverse complement strand
CGCCGCGCAATGGGACGAGGAGCACCACTTCCCGCGCGAGGTGATCAAGCGCACCGCCGAATTGGGCTTCGGGGCGATCTACGTCTCGGAGGAAGCCGGGGGTATCGGGCTCGGCCGGCTCGAGGCGGCGCTGATCATGGAGGCGATGGCCTATGGCTGCCCGACCACCAGCGCCTTCATCTCGATCCACAACATGGCAAGCTGGATGATCGACCGCTTCGGCGGGCAGGAGGTCAAGGACCGCTACCTCCCCGAGCTGGTGACGATGGACAAGATGGCGAGCTACGCGCTGACCGAACCGGGTAGCGGCTCGGACGCCTCGGCGCTCAAGACCACCGCGCGGCGAGCCAGTGATTCTGGGGGCGATCACTACGTCCTCAACGGCACCAAGCAGTTCATTTCGGGTGCGGGCTATAACGACGTCTATGTGACGATGGTTCGCACCAGCGAGGACAAGACCAAGGGCGTCACCTGCCTGGTGATCGACAAGGACACGCCCGGCGTCTCCTTCGGCAAGCCCGAGAAGAAGCTCGGCTGGAACGCCAGCCCGACCGCGCAGGTCATCTTCGAGGATGCCCGCGTCCCGGTCGCCAACCGCGTCGGCGCCGAGGGCGAAGGCTTCCGCTTCGCGATGATGGGTCTGGACGGCGGACGGCTCAACATCGGCGCCTGCTCGCTCGGCGGGGCGCAGCGCTGCCTCGACGAGGCGGTGAACTACACCAAGGAGCGGCAGCAGTTCGGCCAGCCGATCGCCGATTTCCAGAACACCCAGTTCATGCTTGCCGACATGGCGACCGAGCTCGAGGCGGCGCGCGCGCTGCTCTATCTCGCCGCCGCCAAGGTCACCGACGATGCGCCCGACAAGAGCCGCTTCTCGGCGATGGCCAAGAGGCTGGCGACCGACAGCGGTTCGAAGGTGGTCAACGACGCTCTCCAGCTGTTCGGCGGCTACGGCTATCTCAAGGAATACCCGATCGAACGATTCTGGCGCGATCTCAGGGTGCATTCGATCCTCGAGGGCACCAACCAGGTGATGCGGATGATCGTCGGGCGCGACCTGCTGCGCCAGTAAACGGAGAGAAACGTGACCCAAGACGTCAACATCCATTCGCATGGCCGGGTTGGACATATCTCGCTCGACCGGCCCAAGGCGCTCCATGCGCTCACCCTCGACATGTGCCACGCGATGAGCGCGGCTCTGAGCGACTGGGCAGGCGAAGAGGCGATCGAGGCGGTGGTGCTCGACCATGCCGAAGGGCGCGGGTTCTGCGCCGGAGGCGATATCGGGATGCTGCGCGATTCCGCGCTCAACGATGAAGGCAAGTCGGGGCGCAAGTTCTTCCACGACGAATACCAGCTCAACCACCAGCTGTTCGCTTACGGCAAGCCGGTGGTCGCCTTCATGGACGGCATCACCATGGGCGGCGGGGTCGGAATCGCCCTGCCGTGCAAATACCGCGTCGCGACCGAGAACACGCGGTTTGCCATGCCCGAAACCGGGATCGGCCTGTTCCCCGATGTCGGCGGCGGCTGGCACCTGTCGCGGCTGCAGGGGCGGCTGGGCCAGTTCCTGGCGCTGACCGGCGCGCGGCTCGATGGCGCGGAATGCCTCTGGGCGGGTATCGCGACGCATTACCTCCCCGCCGATAAACTGGCCGAAGCCAAGGCGCGGATCATCGAGCATCCCGACCGCATCGCGGGCATCCTCTCCGAACTGGCCGAAACCCCGCCCAAGCCGCGGATCGACGGCAATCTCGAGCGGATCAACCGCCACTTCGCCTCGGATAGCTTCGAGGACATCCTCGCGAGCCTGGAGGCGGATGATGGCGAATGGGCGGCCAAGGAACTGGCGACGCTGCGCACGAAGAGCCCGCAGACCTGCAAGGTCGCGCTGCGCCAGTTAGCCAACGCGAAAGATTTCACCGATTTCGCCGACAATATGCGCCAGGAATACCGCATCGCCAGCCGCGTCATCACTCGCCCCGATTTCGCCGAGGGCGTCCGCGCTGTGATCGTCGACAAGACCGGCGACCCGGCCTGGAATCCGGCGACGCCCGAGGGCGTGAGCGAGGAGCTGATCGACAGCATCTTCGCGCCGCTGCCCGAGGACGAGGAATGGGTACCGCTGTAATCCTCCCCAAGCCCGTTTGGGGAGGGGGACCAGCCGCAGGCTGGTGGAGGGGTTTACTCTCCGCACGGCCTACCCCTCCACCACACTTCGTGTGGTCCCCCTCCCCGAAAAATCGGGGAGGATTCAAGGAGAAGATATGACCTACCAAACCATTACCGTCGAACAACGCGACAAGGTCACGCTGATCACGCTCAACCGCCCGCAGGCGCTCAATGCCTTGAATTCGCAGGTGCTCGAGGATCTGATCGCCGCCTTCGCGGCCTATCAGGCCGACGAGACTCAGCTGTGCGCGGTACTGACCGGATCGGGCGACAAGGCCTTCGCCGCGGGCGCCGACATCAAGGAGATGAGCGAGAAGCAGGCGGCGGATTTCTATCTCGACGATTTCTTCGCCCCCTGGACCAGCGAGATCGTGAAGAAGACCCGCAAGCCCTGGATCGCCGCGGTCAACGGCTTCGCGCTGGGCGGTGGCTGCGAACTGGCG
>JAHJPT010000330.1 GCA_018819685.1 Alphaproteobacteria bacterium | reverse complement strand
TCGCAGGCGCGGTCGAGCGTCTCGCCATCGTCCTCTGGCACGCCCATCAGTCGCGCCATCATGATCCCGACCGCGCCGGCGACATGATAGCAATAGCGCAGCATGTCGCGCTCGTTCTTGGGGGTGAAGCCGCCCGCGTCGAGCGCGAAGCCGGAGATCACGTCGCTCGCCATTTCGGGGGAGAGATTGCATTCGTCCGCCACCAGCCCGAAGCCGTCGAAGGCCGGGTCGGCGGTCGGCTGTTCCTCGAGGGCGCGGCGGGTGAGCACGCGAATGGCCTGGACCCGGTCCTCGGCGCTCTTGGGATTGCCCTGATCGCCTAGCGGGCCACCCATCTCCTGATTGTCGGCGATGTCGTCGCAGCGGCGGCACCAGGCGTAGAGCAGCCATGCGCGCTCGCGGGTGCGGCGGTCGAACAGCTTGGAAGCGGCGGCGAAGCTGTGGGAGCCTTCCTCGATCGCAGCGCGCGCCTGCCGCACCAGCGAGGCGCGATTGCGCCCGCCGCCGGCCACTGCGGGGGTGCTGCGCATGTAGCTCGATGGAGCGAGAGGGCGTTGTTTGCTCAAAACCTGGCTCTGGCTAAAGATTGGCGGCGGTCATCTGGAAGATCGGCGTGTGCGGTTGATAGCGTTCCATCCTGTCGAGCAATCCGTCCAACGTCTCGTCGGCGATCATGATCCCCTGATGCGCGGGGCGGATGAAGCCGACCTCGGCCATGTGGCGGTTGAAGGCGAGCAGGTGGTCGAAGAAGCCGAAGGCGTTGAGCAGCCCGACCGGGTTGTCGTGATAGCCCAGCTGCGCCCAGCTGATCGCTTCCCACAATTCGTCCATCGTCCCCACCCCGCCCGGAATGGTGATGAAACCGTCGGAGAGATCGGTGAAGCGCTGCTTGCGCTCGTGCATTCCCGAGACGGTGTGCAACTCGGTGCAGTCGTGATTGGCGACCTCGGAGCTGGCGAGCGCGTCGGGGATGATCCCGATCACCTCGCCCCCGGCATCGAGCGCGCCCTTGGCGACCGCGCCCATCAGCCCGAGACGACCGCCGCCATAGACGACTCCGATCCCGCGCAACGCGAGCCCTTCGCCGACCGCGCGGGCGAGTTCCATGTAGCGCGGGTCCTTCGGCGTCGCCGATCCGCAATAAACGGCAAGTCTCCTCACGCGTGCGTCGCTCCGACCAGATCCTCGATCATCAGCCCGGCGGTCGCCTTGGCGCTGCCGACCACCCCGGGGATACCCGCACCCGGATGGGTTCCGGCGCCGACGAGGTAGAAATTGCCGATCACGTCGTCGCGGTTGTGACCGCGGAACCAGGCGCTCTGGGTGAGCAGCGGCTCGAGGCTGAAGGCGCTGCCGAGATGCGCGTTGAGATCCTGCGAGAAATCGCGCGGGCTGTAATGGAACTTGGTCACGATCCGCTCGTGGATATCGGGAATATCCAGCCGCCGTCCGACCTCGTCGAGCACGCGCTTTTCCAGCAGCGGACCGGTTTCTTCCCAGTCGACCGCCAGCTTGCCGGCATGCGCAACCGGGACCAGCGCGTAGAAGGTGCTCTTGCCCTCGGGCGCGACGCTGGGATCGGTCACGCTGGGGTGGTGCAGATAGACCGAGAAATCGGCGGGCAGCACGCCGTGCTTGTAGATGTCGTCGACCAGCCCTTTGTAGCGCGGGCCGAACAGGATCATGTGGTGCGGGATGTGGGGGAAGCTCCCCTCGAGCCCGAAATGGACCACGAACAGGCTGGGCGAGAACTTCTTGCGCGCCAGCTTCTTGGCGTAGCTCGCGCCGCGCCCGTTCCCGCTCAGCAGGTCCTTGTAGCTGTGCATGATGTCGGCATTGCTGGCGACCGCATCGAACCGCTGGCGGAAGCCCGATTTGGTTTCGACTTCGGTCGCCACCGTGCCCAGCGTGTGGACCTGAACCACCGGATCGCCCAGCCGTACGGTTCCGCCCAGCCGCTCGAAATGACGCGCCATCCCGGCGATCAACTGGTTGGTGCCGCCGCGCGCCCACCACACGCCGCCGTCTTTCTCGAGCTTGTGGATCAGCGCGTAGATCGCGCTGGTCTTCATCGGGCTGCCGCCGACCAGCAGCGTGTGGAAGCTGAACGCTTCGCGCAGCTTCTCGTCCTCGATGAAGTGGCTGACCATCGAATAGACGCTGCGCCACGCCTGCTTGCGCGCCAGCGCGGGCGCGGCCTTGAGCATCGATTTGAAATCGAGGAAGGGCACGTGGCCCAGCTTGACGTAGCCCTCCTCGTAGACCTCGGCGGAATATTTGAGGAAGCGCTGGTAGCCCGCGACATCGGCGGGGTTGATCCGTGCGATCTCGTCAAACAATTGCTCTTCGTCGTTGGAATAGTCGAACTGCGTCCCGTCGGGCCAGGTCAGCCGGTAGAAGGGCATGACCTTCATCAGATCGACGTCCGCAGCCATGTCGTGCCCCGACAGCGCCCACAATTCGCGCAGGCAGTCGGGATCGGTGATGACGGTCGGCCCGGCGTCGAAGGTGAAGCCCTCGCGCTCGAAGACATAGGCGCGGCCGCCGGGCTTGTCGCGCGATTCGATCACCGTGGTGGCGACCCCGGCGGACTGGAGGCGGATGGCTAACGCCAGCCCCCCGAAGCCCGCGCCGATCACGCAGGCGGTCCTGCCGGTCGGTGCGCTCTGCACCGGATCGGGGGCGATATCGTGGGGTGTCGCGTTCATTGCTGACGTCCTTGGACGAGCGGCCTGCCTTTGCCAAGCAGCGCGGCGATGGCCCGGGGGATGGAGACGGGCGGCTTGCCCGTCAGGATGCGCAAACCGTCGAGCCGGGTCGAGCGCGCGGCGTAGAAGCGTTCGATCAATGGTTCGGGGAGGCGATAGAAGCGCTCGAAGACCTTGTAGCGCAGCTCGGGTTCGGCGGCCTCGAACAGCATCTTGCCCAGCAGGCGGTAGAAGCGGGTGGCACGCCAGTGCTCCTGCGCCCGGCGATCGACGAAGCGCGCCAGGTCCTCGCCCGTGCGATCCGAATTGCGGGCGATGGCGAGCGCGCTGGCGACCGCGATCGGCAGCGTATAGCTGGTCAGCGGGTGAGTGAAGCCGCCGCGCGCGCCGGCCAGCGCCACCCCGGGCACCGCCAGGCTGCGGCGATAGGCGACGAAATCGCCCCCGGTCACGACGGGGAGGACGCCGGTTTCCTCGGATACGGTCTCGCCGCTCCAGCCGTGCGCTGTGCAATAGGCGGCGATCCGCTCAGAAAGCAGCGCCCGGTCGAGCCGGGGTTCGTCGGCATAATAGGTGTCCTCGACGAAGATATCCTGCGGCCCCAGGGGCAGGACATAGACGAAGCGGTAGGCGCCCGGCTGTTCGACACTCGCGTCCATGATCACCGGCCATATCACTCCGTGCGGACTGTCGCAGCGCAGGTGGCGGCCCATGAACAGCTGCCAGCCGCCGGTTAGATGCGGGGAGGGTACGGCGTTGCGGCAGTCGATCACGCTTGCCGCGCGCAGCTGGCCGCCGCCGGCGAGTTCGACGCCGGTTTCGGACAGCCGCTCGACCCGCGTTCCCGCCATGATCGACTCCTGCGGCAACAGGCGGCGCAGCGTGGCGTCGAAATCTCTGCTGGCGAGCGAGCGGTATTCGCCCGCCAACCGACGTCCGTAGGCGGGAAAGCGGACCCGGTTGCCCTCGGGCCAGACCGTCTGCGGAAAAGACGCCAGCAGCGCGTCGCCCTCGGAATCGAGATCGCCCGCGAACCAGCTCCAGCGGTGATTGCCGCCGAAACTGCCTCCTGTTTCGATCAGCGCGATCCGCTTGTCGGGCCGGGCGCGATGAATGGCGAGGGCGATCAGCCCCCCGGCCAGTCCGCCCCCGACCACGGCGATATCGAGAGGGTGCCCGCTCATTGCCGCTTTGCTCTAGGTAGCAACGCGGAGTTGGGCAATGCGAAGGAATGCAAGGGCCATTGAACGCGCGGGAACATGCAGGCCAGCAGCCCGTTGTGATTTGAAATTCATTTTGAGGGAAATCATGAAAACATTCGCTGCTGGCCTGATGGTCGCCGGAATAGTGCTCGCTGCCGCCCCGCTCGCCGCCCAGAGCGCCAGTACGCCCGGCGTCCGCGCCGATGCGGTCGAATTGCCGGAGGACACCGTGTTCGACGGCGACTACCTCACGGTTGGCGTCGGCGTCGGATATAGCGCCAGCTATTCGGGTTCGGACGATTACCGTAGCTTCGTCCTGCCGATCGTCCAGGGGTCGCTGGCGGGGATCGATATCAGTCCGCGCCCGGCGGGGGTCGCGCTCGATTTCATTCCCGATCCCGACGAGGGCGTGGCCTTCTCTCTCGGGCCGGTGATCAAGCTCAACCGCGACCGGGCCGATCTCGACGGCATCAAGGATCCGGTGGTCGAGGCCTATGGCGAGCTGGATACCGCGATCGAGGTCGGCCCCAGCGCCGGGGTCAGTTTTCCGCAACTGCTCAGTCCGTTCGACAGCCTCAGCTTCTCGGTCGATGCCGCATGGGATGTGGCGGGCGCGCATGACGGGATGTCGGTGAGCCCCTCGATCACCTATTTCACCCCGCTGAGCCGCGCGATCGCGGTCTCGCTGTCGCTGAGCACCAAATATATCGACGACGATTATGCCGATTATTATTATTCGGTCCCCGTCACCAACGCCGCGCTACCCGCCGCCGATGTCCTGCCGGGGTTCGAGGCGGATGGCGGGTTCGAGAGCGCGGGCGTCAACGTGCTGTTGGCCTTCGATCTCAACGGGGACGTCACCGATGGCGGGCTCGCGCTCATCGGGCTGGGCGGCTATTCGCGGATGCTCGGCGATGCCAAGGATTCGCCCTTCACCAGCATTCGCGGCGAGGCCGACCAGTTCCTCGGGGCAGTCGGGATCGGCTACACCTTCTGACCTTGTCCGGCCGCGGTTGAACGAAGAAAGGGCGGCTCTTCGAGCCGCCCTTTTCCGTGTCAGTCGCTGGTGGCGGATTCCGTGCCGACCGTTCCCGGCGCCAGGATCGGCCGCGGAGCCGGCAGCTCCGCATCGCGGTCGCCGGTCTTGAGATAGGTTTCGAACCAGCGCATCATCCGCAGATTGTAATCGTAGCGCGCCGCCGCCCGATTGTTGCCATGCCCCTCGCCGGGGTAGAGCACCAGCCGCACCGGGGTCTCGGGCTTGCGGACCTTGATCGAGCGATAGAGCTCGTAGCTCTGCGACGGCGAAACCCGCGTATCCTCGGCGCCGTGCATGATCAGCAGCGGGGTCTCGGCCTTGTCGGTGTGGTAGATCGGACTGACCTCGAGCATCTTCTGCCAGTCGTCCCACGGCCATGCCAGGCTGTGGACGTTGTACATCTCGTAGGGGATGTCGGTGGTGCCGAACTTGCTGATCTGGTTTGATATTCCGACGAACATCACGCCTGCAGCGAACTCGTCGCTGAAATAGGTCGAGGCCCAGCCGGTGGCGTAGCCGCCATAGGAACCTCCGGTGATACCGACGCGCTCGGGATCGGCGATCCCCATATCCACCAGCGCCCGCTTGGCATCGACCAGGTCGGTGAACTCGGGATCGGTGTAGCGGCCCTGATGCTGTTTTGAAAAGGCGGTGCCATAGCCGGTCGAGCCGCGATAATTGGGCAGGAACACCGCATAGCCCTGACCGGCCGCGACCTGTCCCGGGCCGCTGTAATTGGTAACCCAGCCATTGGAATCATGCGCTTCGGGCCCGCCGTGAACATCGAGGATCAGCGGCGCCCCGCCGGCGGGCGCACCGCCGACCGGCTCGATCAGCACGCCTTCGACCGTCTGCCCGTCGCGGGCGGTGTAGGTGACGGTGCGCTGCTGCCCCATGTCGATCTGCGACAGCCAGCGATTGTGCGATGTCCAGCGCTGAAAGCCACCATCGTTCCAGACGAACAACTCGCTCGGGTGACTGGGCGAGGATGCCCGGACCGCGATCCGGCCGCCGTCGGATTCCACCGCGGACAGGATCAGATTGCCGCCGTCGTGCTCCGCCGCGACGCTGCCGTTGGCGTCGTAGATCCGCAGCGCCGATTGCGCGCCCTTGTGGATCACTGCCGCCAACTGCCCGTCGGCGAGCCACTCGGCATCAACTGCTGCCTCGGGCGCGCCCTGATTGAGCGCGCGATATTGGCCAGTGGAGACATCGACGAAATACAACGTGGTCGCGGCGGGATCATTGATATCGACCCCGGCGATCATCGACAGACGGGTGCCGTCGGGTGAAATCTCCACATCGCCGATCTTGCCCGGCGTTTCGACCACCCGGAGCACGGTTCCGGTGGCGAGATCGAGGATGTGCACGCGCTTCGAGGTGTAGCTGTCGTCGACCTGTGGGGTGGGTGCGCTCTCGATGATGGCATGGCGCGCATCGGGCGCGATGTCGAAACCGCTGACATAGCCGGGAATGGCGATCGTCTGCGGTTGGGCATCGATGGTATCGCCGATCGCGACGCGGAACAGGCGGTTGAGCCGCGCCTCTTCCTCATAGACGATGGCATCGAAGCCAGCCTCGCTTTGCGCTGTGCGCGCTTTGTCTTCCGCGGCGCTGGCGAGCAGGTGCATATGGCTGCCGTCCGGGCTCCAGGCGTAGCTCCGAACGCCGGCACCGGCGATCTCGGCGAGCTTGCGCTGCGCGCCGCCATCGATCGGAATTCCCCAGACGGCGCGGTCCTCGTCCTCGCGGCTCCAGAGGAAGCTGATCCAGCGCCCGTCCGGCGAGAAGGCGATGTTGCTCACATCCATGTCGGCGGGGAGGAAATCGCGCGCGTTGCCCGGTCCGTAAGCGAGCCTCAACTGCTGTTCCGGTCCGGCGTTTTCCTCGCCCGCAGTCACGTCTGGCAGGCTGACGGTGGTGTAGGCGATCCGGCTACCGTCGGGACCGACTGCGATGGTGCCGACGCTCTCCAGCCGGGCGACGTCTTCGGGCGTCATCGGGCGCGCTGAAGCGGCGGTTGCGACGAGGGCGCTGGAGGCGAGCAGCAGGGTGGCGATTGTCCGGCAGGTCATGGCTGGGCGATCCTCTCTCGATCATGAAAATTGGGATGGAGACCTCATAGCGAGGCAGGCGCGCATGGCAAACTGGCGCTTGTGCGAGAGACGCTCGCGAGGCATCAATCCGCCCAAACGGGAGAATGATCATGCGTTGTACCTATCCGCTGGCGCTGGCCGCCGCACTGCCCATTGCCTTGGCCGCCGCCCCCGCTCTGGCCGACACGACAGTGGTCCATGCCGGCAATGTCATCGCCGATGCCGACAGCCAGCCGACTGGCCCGGCGACGATCACGGTCACCGATGGGCGGATCGTCAGCATCGAGTCGGGCTGGAACCCTGCACCCGCGGGTGCCGAGACGGTCCGGCTCGAGGGCATGACCGTGGTGCCGGGCCTGATCGACCTGCACGTCCATCTGACCGGCGACCCCGGCGGCGATTTCTGGAAGGACGCGGTCGAGCCCGAGGAATGGGGCGTGGTCGTTGGCGCGAAGAACGCCGCCAAGACGCTGCGCGCGGGCTTCACCACCGTGCGCGAGGCGGGGAGCGCGCAGCACAGCGGCTTCTCGTTGCGGCGCGGGACCGAGGAAGGCATGATCGAGGGACCGCGGATCGTCGCTGCAGGCCCGGCGCTGGCCATCGTCGGCGGGCACGGCGACGTCTCGGGCTTCCGCCCCGAGGTCAACGAAGTGCTCACCTCGGGTTACACCTGCACCGGCACGGTGGAATGCGCCGAGAAGGTCCGCCGCGCGAGCCAGAACGGTGCGGACGTGATCAAGATCACCGCTACCGGCGGGGTGCTGAGCCAGCAGGGCCGCGGGCTGGAGGCACATTTCTCGGACGCCGAGATGAAGAGCATCGCCGACACCGCTCATTCGCTCGGGCTGCAGGTGATGGCGCATGCGCATGGCGCGCGCGGGATCGAGGCGGCGGCGCGGGCCGGAATCGACAGCATCGAGCATGCGACCTATCTCGACGAGGCTGCGGCGCAGGCGATGAAGGCGAACGGCACGGTGCTGGTGCCCACACTGATGGCCTTCCAGGGCGTGACCGAACGGCTGGGGCAGGGCATCTACACCCCGGTGGTCGAAGACAAGATCCGTGCGGTCGCCGAAACCGCCAAGGTGTTCATGGGGCGGGCCTATCGCTGGGGCGTCCCGATCGCCTTCGGGACCGATGCCGGGGTGTTCGACCACGGCCGCAACGCCGAGGAATTCGCGCTGATGGTGGCGCAGGGCATGCCGCACCGCGAAGCCTTCGCCAGCGCCACCACCGTCGCGGCGCAGGTGCTGCAGATGGAAGACGAGATCGGACGGCTCGCGCCCGGCTATTCCGCCGACATGATCGCGATCGCGGGCAATCCGCTCGAGGATGTCACCGTGCTCGAGGACGTCGAGTGGGTGATGGTGCGCGGGCGGATCGCCGAGTAGCCTTCGCAGAATTTGCACCGACGCTGGTCGATTGAAATCGCGTTAGCGGTTTCGTCATTGCGAGTTTTGCGCCAGCAAGGCGCGGCAATCCATGGATCGCCGCGTCGCCCAAGTGGGCTCCTCGCGATGACGATTTGAGGACGAATTGAGAGGGGAATCTACTATGCAGACAATCCGCATCGCGCTGCTCGCGAGTGCCGCGCTTTCGCTCGCCGCTTGCACCACCACTGCGCGCGAGGCCGGTCCGCCCGCCATGGAAGCTGCTTCGGCAACGCAATCGGAACACAACCGGCTGTTCGCGCTGTTCGCCGATGCCGACGAGCGCGAGCTCAAGCTCAACCCGATCAGCGCGCTGTTTCGCGGCGACATGCGCTACGCCGACCGGATCGGCGACTTCCTTACCGACGAATACAATGACGCGAGCCGCGTCGATGCGCAGAGCAATCTGGAGCAGTTGCGCGCCATCGACCGCAGCGCGCTCGATGAGACCGACCGGCTGGCCTATGATGTGTTCGCATACAACCAGCAGCAGGCGCTCAAGGGACTGACCGACGAAATCATTGCGGTCACAGAGGTGCGCCCGGTGAACCATTTCTCGGGCTTCCATACCTTCTACCCGACCTTTGCCAGCGGCCAGAGCGCCGCCCCGTTCAAGACGGTCGAGGATTACGAGAACAATCTCAGTCGGCATAAGAACTACATCGAACTCAACGACCGCGCGATCGCGCTGTTTCGCGACGGGCTCGAGACCGGCGTGCTGGAAACCAGGCTCACGATCGGCAATGTGATCGAACAGCTCGACACGCAGATCGCGATGCCGCTGGAGGATTCGCCCTTCTGGATGCCGGTGAAGAACTTCCCCGACAGCTTTACGGCTGCCGAAAAAGCCCGGCTGACCGAGGACTATCGCGCCGCGACGCAGGACATCTATGCGGCGCACGAGCGGATGCGCGATTTCCTGCGCGACGAATATCTGCCG
>JAHJPT010000329.1 GCA_018819685.1 Alphaproteobacteria bacterium | reverse complement strand
CGGGATCGAGATTGGCCTGCGCGGTCACCGCATTGCGCAGGATCGGCAGCAGCGCATAGAGCGCCAGCGCCAGCAGCGCGGGCAGGAAGCCCAGTGTCGGCAGGTCTTCGCCGAAGACGGCGCGCAAGCTCAGCAGGATCGGGAAGAACAGCGCCAGCAGCGCCAGCGCGGGGATGGTCTGGACGAGGCTGGCGAAACCCAGAGCCGCGCGCGATACGCTTCGCGAACGGCCCGCCCAGACCGCCAGCGGCAGCGCCATGGCGATCCCCAGCCCGATCGCCGCCGCCGAGAGCAGGACATGCGCCCCCAACTCGTCGCCGAGGCTTGTCAGGAGCGGCCAGAAATCGCTCATGCGGCACCGTCGCGGGTCATCTGCGCCAGCCGCCCGGCCTGCTCGCGCGGCACTGCCACCAGACCTTGCGCTATTTCGCCTCCACCACCGGCAAGCAGCGCCCGGGGCGTTGCGTCGGCGACGATCCGCCCGGCATCCATCACCAGCACCCGGCTGGCGAGCAGCAGTGCTTCGGCCATGTCGTGCGTGACCATCACCGTGGTCAGTTCGAGCCGGTCGTGCAATTCGCGCACCTTGTATCCCAATGCGGCGCGGGTAATCGGATCGAGCGCGCCGAAGGGTTCGTCCATCAGCAGCAGATGCGGCTCCCCGGCCAGTGCGCGCGCCACGCCGATCCGCTGGCGCTGGCCGCCCGACAGGGCTTCGGGCAGGCGACTGGCCATCGCCGGTTCGAGCTCGACCAGCTCGAGCAATTGCGCGATCCGTTCGGCCGGCAGTTTCTCGCCGGCGACCCGCGGGCCGATGGCGATATTCTCGCCCACGCTCATATGCGGGAAAAGGCCGATCCCCTGAAAGACGTAGCCGATCTTGCGGCGCAATGCGGCAAGCGGGAGCGATGCCGTGTCCTCGCCCTCGAACAGCACGGTTCCGCTATCGGGGATCACCAGCCGGTTGACCGTCTTGAGCAGCGTCGACTTGCCCGAACCCGAGGCGCCGACCAGCGCGACGAACTCGCCCGGTGCGATGCTCAGCGACACCGCGTCGACCGCACGGATCGCGCCATAGCGCCGGCCTACCAGGTCGAATTCGAGCGCGGCCGGTGCGGGGATCACGAAGCGTCGACCGGCTTCGCTGCCTTGTCGCCCTCGGCTTCGTTCTCGTTCTCGCCGTCCACCGGGAGTTCAGGCGGCCGATACTCGACGCTTTCGAGCCGCACCCGCCGTCCGCTGCTGCTGGTGACGATCATCTGGCCGCTCGGGTCCATCCGCTCCGGACGCCAGCACTGGCCCAGCGAACTCTCCGCATCGGGGGTGAAGCAGATCCGCTCTTGCGCGTCGTATTCCCAGGCGCCTTGCTGCCAAGGGTCGCCGTTGCGCAGGTCGCGGTAGCGGCCGCCGGGATCGAGGAAGGTAGTATAGAGCGCGCCCTCCTCCCCGCGCACGCGCCAGGCGGTGCGCGAGAACTCGTTGGGCAGCGCGGGCGGTTCGGGAGTGGGGGTCGCGGCCTCGGCGCTGTCGCCTTCGACAATGGCTTGCTGCGGCGTCTCGAGCGGCGCATTCTGATCCGATCCGTCGCTGCAGGAGCCGAGCAGGGCGAGGCCGACGAGGCTGGCGATGGCGGATTTCATGCAGTTCTCCCTGGGAGAATCCTGCATAGGAAACCCGATGGCGAAACGCGACCCCTCACACGTCTTCAGGCATTCGTCGTCAGGCACTCGAAGTCTGGCGCTTGCCCTCGGGGCGATTGTCAGTCGCCCGCTTCCACCGCCGCCCGCGACAGAGTCAGCGCGACATGCAGCGCATCGGCTTCGAAGCGGCGCTCGAACTTGCCGTCGAGCTGGCCCTCGACCGCCATGCGCAGCAGCCGCGAGCCGAAACCCTCGCGGGCGCTGTCGCGCTCGCCCGGGCTCAGCCCGCGTTCGAACCAGTCGGCGGTGATGACATCGCCGCTGCTGGCGATATCGACCGAGACCGAGCCTGCGGCATCGCCGAGCGCGCCGTATTTTGCCGAATTGGTCGCCAGCTCGTGGAAGATCAGCGCCAGCGGAGTCGCCGCTTTTTCGCCGATGGTGCAGTCGTCGCCATTGACCGCGACCCTCCCGCCCCGGGCATCCCGGTAGGGCTGGAGCAGGTCCTCCAGCAGCCCGTGCAGGCTCGAGCCCTTGCGCCCCTCGAAGGGGCGGACATAGTCGTGGGCCCGGCCCAGTGCCCGGATCGTCGCCTGCAACTCGTCGGCGAACTCCCTGGCGTGCGGCCAGGCGCGCGCGCGCACTGCCACGAGGCCGGAAACCACCGCGAAGATGTTCTTGATGCGGTGCGACAGTTCGCGGGCGAGCAGATCGCGCGAATCGGACAGGCGGTGGAGATCGTCGATATCGACCGCGGCGCCGAACCAGGCTTCGGGAGGCTCGTCGCCCATCGTCACCGGCCAGGCGCGCAGGATCATCCAGCGATAGATCCCGTCGTGACGCATGACCTGCGCGCGGGCCTCCCATCGCGACGCGGTCTCGCGCGAGAGCCGGCGCGCCGCGGCCACTTCTTCCAGATTGTCGGGGTGGATCAGGGTGGCGAAATCGATCGCCGCCAGATCGTCGGTGCCGCAGAATTCGAGGAACGGCTGGTTGGCGTAGTCGATGTCGCCCGCGGCATCCGCCGCCCAGGCATAGACCGGGAGATGCTCGGCGAGTTGGCGGACCCGCTGTTCGCTGCGGCTGAGGTGGGCGTCGGCGGCGCGCGCCTGCCGCTCGAAAGTCAGCCGCCGCATCACCGCTTCGGCGAGCACGCTCAGCCCTTGCAGCTGAAGCTCGGACAGCCCCTCGGGGCGCGGCTCGAAATCGATCGCGCACAGGGCGCCCAGCGGAGTGCCCTCGCTCGAAACCAGCGGGGCGCCGGCGTAGAAGCGGATCCCCGGCTCGCCGGTGACCAGCGGGTTTTCCGCGAACCGTGGATCCTTCGTTGCGTCGGGCACCACAAGCGGGGCGGCTTCGAACATCGCATGACCGCAGAAACTGGTCGAGCGCGGGGTTTCGCGCTCAGCGAAGCCGGCGCGCGCGAGGAACCGCTGGCGCTGTTCCTCGACCACGGTGACCAGCGCGACGGGAACGCCGCACAATTGCGCGGCGAATTCGACGATCTGGACGAGTTCGGGATCGTCCTCGACCGCTTCGATTCCATGCGCGGCGATCACCCGGGCACGGTCGCTCTCTTCCGATCGCGCGGGATCGGCGGGTTTGCGACCGGGCCAGAGGGGAAGTCTTGCCATCGTCATGGGGCCGCAGGGCCATAGCGCAAGGTCCGGAGAAGGCAAGGATTTCGAATCGCCGCGGGGCCCGTGGCGGCTTGCCGTTTGCCCGCCGCCCGCAACCCCGCTATCGCGCCCCGACAAAGCGAGCGGCCGGAAAAGGCCCGCAAGAGGAGCAGATATGCGCGCGACCCCCGATTTCGATTTCCAGCTCGGCGAGAGCGGCGAGATGATCCGCGAGACCGTCGCGCGCTTCGCCGACGAGCAGATCGCGCCGCTGGCGCAGAAGGTCGACCGCGAGGACTGGTTCCCGCGCGAGCTGTGGCAGCCGATGGGCGAGCTTGGGCTGCATGGCATCACCGTGTCAGAGGAAGACGGCGGGCTCGGGCTGGGCTACCTCGAACACGTCATCGCGGTCGAGGAAGTCAGCCGTGCCAGCGCCTCGGTCGGGCTGTCCTACGGCGCGCACTCCAACCTGTGCATCAACCAGATCGCACGCTGGGGCAATGACGCGCAGAAGGCGAAATACCTGCCCAAGCTGGTCTCGGGCGAGCATGTCGGCAGCCTGGCGATGAGCGAGGCGGGCGCGGGCTCGGACGTCGTCTCGATGAAGCTCAAGGCCGAACAGGTTCAGGGAGGCTACGTCCTCAACGGCACCAAATTCTGGATCACCAACGCGCCCTATGCGGATACGCTGGTGGTCTATGCCAAGACCGATACCGAGGCCGGGTCGCGCGGGATCACTGCCTTCCTGATCGAGAAGGACATGCAAGGCTTCTCGATCGGCCAGAAGATCGAAAAGGTCGGGATGCGCGGCTCGCCCACCGCCGAACTGGTGTTCGACGATTGCGAGGTTCCCGAGGAAAACGTGATGGGCGCGGTCGGCGGCGGGGTCGGAGTGCTGATGAGCGGCCTCGATTACGAGCGCGTGGTGCTCGCCGGGCTGCAGCTCGGGATCATGCAGGCCTGCCTCGACACGGTCATCCCCTATCTGCGCGAGCGCCATCAGTTCGGCAAGCCGATCGGCAGCTTCCAGCTGATGCAGGCCAAGGTCGCGGACATGTATGTCGCGCTGCAATCGGCGCGCGCCTATACCTATGCGGTGGCGAAAAGCTGCGACAGCGGCCAGACCACGCGCTTCGAT
>JAHJPT010000328.1 GCA_018819685.1 Alphaproteobacteria bacterium | reverse complement strand
TTCGGCGGGTTCGTGCGTCCAGCCGGCGAAGATGATCTGGTCGAGCTTTCCGGCCTGTTCCGCGATCGCCGCCATGATCGCGGGATGGCAATGGCCATGGGTCGTCACCCACCATGACGAGATCGCATCGACGATCCGGCGGCCGTCGGCGGTGAAGAGCGCTGCGCCCTCGGCGCGGGCTATCCGCGGGATCGGCTCGCCAAGCCCGTGTTGCGTGAACGGGTGCCAGACGGGTGAAGCGTTCACCGGAAGTCCTCCAGCAGGAAATTGGCCGCGAAGGCGCTCACCAGAGCAGCCGGGGTCAGGAGGTCGAGCAGGGGCAGCCGACCCAGCCTGCGAACGCCGCCGATATGCGCGATGGTGCTCTCGCTCTCCCCGTTGGGGTCTCCGACGAAGGCGATTCCGAGGATCGCAACGCCGCGATTGCGCAACGCCTCGATGGTGAGCAGGCTGTGGTTGATCGTGCCGAGCCCCGTGCGCGCCACGACGATTGCGGGCAGGCCCCAGCGGGCGAAGACATCGGCGAACAACAGCTCGCGCGTCAGTGGCACCAGCGCGCCCCCCGCGCCCTCGATCACCAGCGGGCGGACCGCGGGCGGCGCGAGCCGGGACGGGTCGATCGCGATCCCGTCGCGCGATGCCGCCTCGTGCGGCGAACACGGCGTGGTCAGCCGGTAGGCTTCGGGCAGGATATTCGCCGCCGGCAAACCGCTCAGCGCCGCCACCCGGTCGCGGTCTCCGCCGCCTTCGATGCCCGCCTGGACCGGCTTCCAGTAATGCGCCTGCAGCGCACCGGCGAGCGCGGCGGCAAACACGGTCTTGCCGATCTCGGTGTCGGTGCCGGTGACGACCCATGCCGGCCCGCTCATGGCAGGACCTCGGCCAGAGCCTCCGCCAGCGCCGCGATATCCGGCTCGTCCGTGTTGAGCGTGATCGAAATGCGCAGGCGCGAGCCCCCTTCCGGGACCGTGGGGGGGCGAATTCCGCGCACGTCGAAGCCGCTCTCCTGCAGAGCCTCCGCCAGCGCCATCGTCCGCGCCGGGTCGCCGATCACCAGCGGCAGGATCGGCGAGGCGGTGCTGCGAACCCCCAGCGGCGCGAGCAGGTGTTCCGCCCGCGCGATCAGGGCTGCGAGCCGGGTCCGCCGGTCGGGTTCGTCCGCCAGGATGCGCAGCGCCTCGCGCACCGCGCTCGCCATCAGCGGCGAAGGCGCCGTCGAGAAGATGAACCCGCGCCCGCGATTGACGAGGAAGTCGGTCACGATCCGCGGACCGCACAGCAATGCGCCTTCGCAGCCCAGCGCCTTGCCGCAGGTCTTCAGCGTCACGACGTCCGGTCGCCCGTCGAGCGCGGCTGCGAGCCCGCGGCCATCGGGTCCGAACACACCGGTCGCATGCGCCTCGTCGATCAGCAGGATCGCATCGTGACGCTCGGCGATCGCGGCCAGATCTGCCAGTGGAGTCTTCGTGCCGTCCATGCTGTAGAGGCTCTCGACCGCGATCCACGGGCGCCCGGTGCCTCCCGTGCGCCGCCAGCCGGCTATCGTCTGGTCGAAAGCATCCGCGTCGTTATGCGCAACGGCCAAAGCCCCGCAGCGGGCGAGACGAAGGCCTTCGTGCGCGCTGGCGTGGATCAGCTCGTCATGGAGGATCAGGTCGCCCGGCTGCGGCAGCGTCGCGAGCAGCGCGGAATTGGCCGCGAAGCCGGTAGAGAAGAACAGCGCGGCCTCGCTCCCGAAGAAGGCCGCTGCCTCGGCTTCGAGCGCCTCGTGCTCGGGATGGTTGCCGCGCAGCAGCCGCGAGCCGCCCGAGCCCACCGGAACGCCCCGCGCGATCGCCTCGCCCACCGCGCGCGACAGGCGCGGCGAACCCGCGAGCGCCAGATAGTCGTTCGACGAAAAATCGATCCCGCGGCGCGGCTGCAATCGCCTCGCCCTGCCATCGGCCGCAAGCCTCTCGAGATCGGCCGCCTGGTTGGCGAACAGCCCCCGATCGGAGGCCGCCGGCAAAATTCCAGGCGAGGACGCGCGCGTATCGATCAGCATGCGCGGCCCTCTGCATCACGGGCCCCGGGAACTCAACCGGTCGCGACCAGCATCGCTCCCGCAACCGCTTTCGCTCAGATCGCGGCCGCGACCCTGGTGCGGACGGCACTGCTATCGGTCCCGCAATATCGACGATATTCCTCGCCGTAGCGTTCCTGCAGCCGGGCCTTGCGCTCCGGCGACATCTCCTTCGCGAGGTCGGGAAGCCAGCTGTCCTCTTCCTGATAGATATGCTGCGCGACCGCGCTCTCGATATGCTCGAGCTTCTCGGTCCATTCCTTGCCGCCCGGCGCAAGATCCTTGAGCTTGGCGAGCTGGATCTTGGTCATGGCGTGCTCTTCATACGCCATCCCGGCATGGGTCTTGCTGCTCTGGTCGGCGATGTCCGGGTACAGGACGGCCTCTTCGGCATTGGCATGGCCGGTGAGCACGGTAGCGAGCCGCTCCACCGCCTCGTGAGAGGGCGCGGTGTAGGCTTCGCGGAAGCAGCCTTCGATTTCCCGGTGCTGATCCACGATGGGCTGGATCCACGGTTCGCGGGTTGCAAGCGCATCGATGTTGCGCCGGGCCTCGTTGCGGGATTCGTCGGAAGCGGCCGGAGTGACGGCGGCGGCGATGCGATCGAGAAATGACATGGTGATGTTTCCTTGAATTGGTCGGGCGATTGTTCGCCCTGGAAAGGAGAGACGAAACGGATCAGGCGATTCGTTCCCTCAACCGTTCCATGGCGGCGAGGTGACGCTCGACCACCGGAGCGGTGCCGGCCGCGAACGAGCGCAACTGGGCGTTGTCGCCGCCGTCCTTGAACCCGTTCATCAGATCGACCGACTCCTTGTGAGCGAGGATCTGCTGATCGAGATAGGTCGCATCGAACTTGTCCGCAGGCGCGGCCTGCAGATGGTCGAGCATCGTCTTGCGCCGGGCGTCGATCGAATCCGGGAGCGCGGGAACGCCCTCGGTTTCGTTCATGATCATCGCCGAACGCAATTGATGCGTGCTGGTGGTGTGATCGGCGATCATCTTGAGTGCCGCAGCCTTCACCAAATCCGATTGGGCGTGCTGGAGGGCCACCTTAGCCGCCGCGATCTCGTACATGTCGCCGATCGCCGCGTTTTCCACGAAGCTGGCGGCCGAGGTCGAACCGGCCGTATTCGCGGCGGCGCGACCGATTATTCCGCCGAGGGCGTCGGAGGTCTTGTCGACCGCGCGATGCAAGGTGCCGTGCTTCTCGTTGCGCTCGGTCATCATGCGTTCTCCGTTTGATTTTGGGCGGGATGCTGGCCGTGGCCGTGCCGGGCGTGGTGTTCGATCGTCTCCATGTAGGTCGTCCCTTCGGCGGTGCCGCTTTCGTCCAGCGCCGCAATCGGGTGGCTGCCCTCGGTCGAGAAGCGGTATTCGCCGCCCAGTTCCTCGCGGTGGCGCCGGATCACGTCCTCGCTGGGAACGCCGCCCGCATTGACGGTGGCCTGATAGTCGAAGAAGCGGTGATCAGCCGGAAGCTGGTCGACCGGGACGAACTGCGAATCGCTGGCCGAATTGGTGACCGTGCGGGCCAGCACGTCGCGGACATATTGCTTGTTCGGCTCGAAGGTCATCGGCGCGCTGACGCCTTCCTTGGGGAAGATATCCGCCGGGTCGATCCGGTCGACTTCCTTCATCATCTCGCAGGCGAGCCGCAGATGCTCGATCTCCATCGCGAGATGGGTTTCCCACACCTGCTTGATGCGCGGGTTCGTCTCGGTCTCCATGCACGACCAGTAGAGCCAGCACTCGTTGTATTCGTGCAGCGCCAGGTTGAGCAGTTCGGGCGTGCTCGGATCGAGGATCGATTCGTAATGCGAGACGTGCTGTTCCTCGACCATCGCGATCTCAAGATAGAGCGAGCGGGCCATCGGATCTTCCGGGCGATTGCCCGAGTTCATGTAGAAGTTCATCGTCTGCTGTTCGGCCGAAACGACCGTCAGCGCGTTGAGGATCGACTGGAAGGAACTGGCCTCGACCGTCATCGGTCGGCGCAGCTCGTCATGCGGGTGGCGGTGATGGAAGATCGTCGGCCGTCCGGGAAGTACTTCGGTCAGATCGCCGGTGATCTCTTCGGCCTTGCGGCGTTCGCCCATCAGATCCATCAGATTGGCGTAGCGAAAGAGGTGGTCGTAATCCTCGAGCACGCCGAATTCGTAGACCTGATTGAGATAGGGGTCGGGCTCGTGACGCGCGATCCAGCTGGTGAGGTCGACCGCGACCTGTTCGTAGCCGATGGTGTTGGCGATCGTGCTCTCGCTTCCCGGGATCAGCCAGTTGACGGCTTTCTGCTGCTGCTGCTCGGCCTTGCGGACCAGCGCCAGCATCTGCTTGATACCGGTATCGGCGATCCGGCGCGCCGCATTGTGCGAATTGATGATCGCCTCGACCTCGATCCCGTTCATCAGGATCACCCGGCAGCGGGTGTAGGGATGCACGTCGCGCGTGTCGTAAGGCTGGCTCGCCAGTTCCGACCAGCTGCGGAACTGGCGCTCGATCGGAATGCCTTTTTCGGTCAGCGGATTGAATGCCATCGGTATCTCCTGCGGGAAGCGATTGTAAGTCGTATGGATACCCGAGGAATTGCCAAGTCAGGGAAGCGTTCCGTCCCAATTGATTATCAAATGCGAACAGCGATGTTAACAAAAGTAAGGTTATTTACATAAGTTAGACTATGGATTTGGAGAGTCATTCGCGATCGTCCGGCTGTCGCGCAAAGAAAAACCCCGCAAATCCGGCGATTTGCGGGGTTTTCGAATGGTGGGCGTAGAGAGAGTTGAACTCCCGGCCCCTGCGATGTCAACACAGTGCTCTACCACTGAGCTATACGCCCACGATATCGAGTGTATCGCGCCCCTGGAAGGGTGCTGCGACAGGCGGGCCATTTAGCGAGCAGGCCCTGCGCGCGCAAGAGGTCATTTGAGGCCCGACTAGAGGATCGCCGAAATCCGGTCTTCGAGCACGCGCTCGACCTCAAGCACCAGATCCTTGAGGTGGAAGGGCTTGGATAGCACCTTCGCCTGCGGCTGTTCGCGGCTGGCCTTGAGCGTCACCGCGGCAAAGCCGGTGATGAACATCACCTTGGTATCCGCACTGAGCTCGTTGCATCGCTGCGCAAGTTCGATTCCGTCCATCTCCGGCATGACGATGTCGGACAAAAGCAGGTCGTAATGCGTCGCCTTGAGGAGAGGCAGCGCCGCGGTCCCGCGATCGACCGCATCGACCGAGAAGCCCGCCTGCTCCAGCGCGCGGACCAGATAGGATCGCATGGCATCGTCGTCTTCGGCGAGAAGGATTTTGGCGCGCTGAAAATCTGTCATGGCCCTTCCCATACGCCATGCTCCTTAAAAAAGCCTTGGAAGTTGTGCACCTGTCCACGGCTGGGGCAGGTCGCCGGCGGGAATGGTTTTGACTTGCGCGTGCGATCCGTTCAGCAATCGGGCATGGCGTCTTCCAGGATCATCGCTTGGCCGCTGTCCGGCACCCACGAAGGAGGCTGCATTCCCGGGACGCAGGATCCCGCCTTCCTCTTGCACGTGCCCGAGCGGTTGACGCTGCCGATCGTGATCGCCGCGCCCCATGGCGGGCGCAACTATCCTCCCGGTATCGGTGCCACCATGCGCGAGCCCGAATGGTCGATGCTACGGCTGGAGGACCGGCTGGTCGACCGGCTGGCGCGCGAGGTCGCCAGGGCAAGCGGTGCGGCGCTGCTGGTTGCGCATGCCCCGCGCGCGCTACTCGACCTCAACCGCGCGCCCGATGATGTCGACTGGTCGATGGTGGAGGGCGCATCGCGCGCGGAACGAGCCACGAACGCATCCAATCGCCGGTCGCGCAGCGGCTTGGGACTGGTTCCACGACGGCTTCCGGGGCTGGGCGAAATCTGGCGCGAAGCGCTTGCGCCCGCAGATCTGACCGAGCGGATCGATACGATCCATTACCCCTACCACTCGGCTCTGCGTCGTGTCCTCGAACAGGTCCGCGATCAATGGGGCGCCGTGCTGTTGCTCGACCTGCATTCCATGCCGCCGCTCAAGGCCCGAAATGGCCAGGATCGTCCGGTCGAATTCGTGATCGGCGATCGTTTCGGCTCGTCGTGCAACGACCTGCTCTCCGCAACGGCGCTGCGGCATCTGTCGGCGGCGGAGCGCCGGGTGACGCACAACCGGCCCTATGCCGGCGGCTATGTGCTTGAGCAGCACGGCTCTCCGCGCCGCGGGATCCACGCGCTGCAGTTGGAAGTGTGCCGCACTGCCTACCTCGACGCGGAACTGCGCGAGGTCGGGCCGCGAATGCCGGGAATGGTCCGGCTGCTGGCGGGTCTGGTGCGGGCGCTGGCGAGCGAAACCGCCGCGCTGGGCGCGGACGGCAGATTGCCCCAGGCGGCGGAGTAGCCACTCTCTCCCAGAAAAAAACCACCTCGCGCAAGCTGCACGAGGTGGCCAAGGTTCAGGGAGGAGGTGCATGGTAATGCACCCAGCCGGGCAAGCTATGAGGGGGGATGCCGCCCGGCCCGCACAAGATGGCGCGCCTCCCGGAGGATTCAAGAGGCCGGCAACAGGTCGGCGCAGCCCGATCGGCGCACGTCTGCCCCGTCCTGTCGCAAACGGTTCCACACCCGCGCCAACAACAAGGCGCGGGTACTGAAAAATGCCGCCTAGTTGACGGTCTGGGCGGCTGGCGCTGCGGCGGCCGGAGCCGTACCCTGCTGCACCTGACGCGAGAAGATCGTGCGCATCAGGTCGAGCGAGAAGATATGAGCATGGATCAGCAGCATGAGCCCGTTCTGGTTCCAGGTGCGCAACTGATCGCCGCGAATTTCGAGCAGCTTCTCCTGATTGACCATCTGGAAGCCGCGATAGACGTAAGGCCTGTCGGGGTTATCCTGCTGCTGGATCGAGATTTCCCCATCCATCAGCAGATCGTGCTTCTTGAGTTCGTCGATGAAGGCCTTGGTGCGCTGGCCGGACTGTTCGAACTGCTCGCAGAATTCGAGGATCCGCTTGGTGTTGTCCGAGGCCTGACCTTCCTCGTTGAACAGCGCTTCGCCTTCTTCGAATTCGCCAATGGCTTCGCTGGTCGGATCGAAGCACAGCGAAAGCTCGTCCTTGTCCTGCTGGAGCTTGGCGAGCATGAAGGGGTAGCGGCGGATGTAGGCCGGCAGGTAGACAGGCTCGTTGATCTTGCCCTTGTCGTCGACGAAGGTGTTGACGCCTTCGTTCATGCCCATCAGCGCGAGCGGCAGCGGGTTTTCGCCCGAGGAGAAGACGATCGGATAATTCCGCTGCGCCTGGACGAATTCGTCCACGGTCAGAGGGATCGCATGGGCGTTCTTCATGAAGTCCGCGCTGTCCAGCGAACGCGTCCGCCATTTCTGGTGATCGCGGCTGTTGAGCGGCATGAGGTCGTTGTAGAACAGGGGCAGGCTGGGCTGCGGCGCGCTGGCCATGGAGCGTCTCCGGATCGGACTGGAATGTCGGTCGCGCCCCCGGAACGGGTCCCGGGGGCGCGCATGGAAAGCGCGCTTTAGGCGCTGCCGTTCGCGGGTGCAACCCGGACCAATTTGCCCGGATTGAGGATGCCTTTCGGGTCGAGCGCCTGCTTAACCGCGCGCATCATCGTCAGCGCCACCGGATCGCCGAGCCGCTCCAACTCTTCCAGCTTCACCTGCCCGATTCCATGCTCGGCACTGATCGATCCGCCCCAGCGGGTGACGAGATCGTGGACGAAGCGGCTGATCGCCTGGCCCTGATTGCGCTCCCATTCCCCGCGGACCGCGCCGGGAGGGGCGAGAACATGGAAATGGACGTTTCCGTCGCCCAGATGACCGAAGGCGATGGCAGTGGATCCCGGAAAGCGGGTTTCGACTTGCGGGATGGTGGCCTCGACGAAATCGGCCATGGCGGCAACGGGTACCGAGACATCGTGCTGCATCGCCGGGCCGATCGCCCGTTCGGCCGGAGCGATCGCATCGCGCAGCAGCCAGAACGCCTCGGCCTGCGTTTCGCTGGCGGCGATGGTGGCATCCTCGATCAGGCCGCGGTCCAGCGCTGCGGCCAGCAGGTTTTCCGCCAGCGGCTGCAAGCGATCTTCCTCGTCAGCTTCCGCGACCAGTTCGATCAGTGCGTGCCAGCCGTGCCGGCCCTGTAGCGGCGCGCGGGTGTCAGGCAGATGGTCGAGCACCGCGGCGAGCGAATGCGCCGGAATTACCTCGAAGCCTTCGAGTTGGCCCGCCGCTTCGGATTGTGCGTGGAGCAGCAACTGCCGCGCCTGCGCGATCGTGCCGAGGCCAGCCCAGATCACCAGCCGACCGCCGATTTCGGGCAGCAGCCGCAGATTGGCCGCGGTCACAACACCGAGCGTTCCCTCCGAGCCGATCAGCATCTGCTTGAGGTCGAAGCCGCGATTGTCCTTCTTGAGCGGCGTCAGCGAATCGAACACGCTGCCATCGGCGAGAACGGCTTCGAGCCCCAGCACCTGCGCGCGCATCGTGCCGTGGCGCAGCACCTGCGTCCCGCCAGCATTGGTCGAGACCAGCCCGCCGATCGTGGCCGAGCCCTTGCCGCCCAGAGTGAGCGGGAAGCGCATCCGCGCCGCCGCGGCTGCCTCGTGGAGGTCCTGAAGGATCACGCCGGCTTCGCAGACGATCTCGCCGGCTTCGACGTCGAGCGTGCGGATCGTATCCATCCGCCTGAGGCTGAGGAGGAGGGCGCTGCCGCTCTCATCGGGGGTCGCGCCGCCGGACATGCCGCTGTTGCCGCCCTGAGCGACGATCGGCATGCCGTGACTGGCGCACAGCCTTACCAGCGCGGCGAGCTCCTGGGTGTTGCACGGCGAGGCCAGCCCGAGGCAGGCGCCGGTGTAGCGGCCTCGCCAGTCGGTGAGCCACGGCTCGATCAGTTCGGGATCGCGAGTGAAGCCGCGCTCGCCCAGCAGATCGGCAGCAGCGGAGAGAAACGGTCGATTCGCGTCGGGTTGGGCAGCCATGCCGGTCCCATGCCACATACTCTGCCCGACCCGCCACCACTTGTCGCCGCCCCCTTGTCAAAGGGCGACGAGGGATTAAGCCGCTATTCAAACAGGGGAGGCCAACAGCGGATTTCATCGTCCGCTCGCCGCAAGCCCGGCGTGGCCAGGGAGCATCGTTTCGACAACGCAATGAATTCGCTTGCCGCCATTCTCGCGTCCTTCGGACTGCTGTTCCCCACTGCTGGCGGACCCTATCGCCCGGAGGCTTCTGAGGACGCAGGCGCGCGCCTGACCGAGCAAGCCGCTCTGGCAGAGACTCCGGAAGGACGCGCGGTGCGCCGTTTGCCGGCCGCGTATCTGCCGCTTCTGACGCCTCAACAGACACCGACCGTCGAACAGGTGCGGATCGAGCGGCGGGTGATCATCCGAATCTCTCCGCGAGCTGGCCCGATGCGCCAGAACCTGACGGCCACGATGGTGCCGCGCAGTTCTCAGGCGCGCTATCTCGAGCGCCCAATGGGCGATTGCCTGCCGGTGCAGAGCATCGCCGGCGTGCAGGCGGAGGGCAGCAATCGCCTGCTGCTGTTCCTGCGCGACCGACGACTGATTTCCGCCACTCTGGAAAAGGCCTGTTCGGCGCGCGACTTCTATTCGGGCTTCTACGTTGAAAACAGTTCGGACGGGCAGCTATGCGTGGATCGCGACCAATTGCACGCCCGCAGCGGCGCGAAATGCGAAGTGGCGCGGATGAGCCAGTTGATCAGAGTGGCCGAGTAGCCGAAGAATCGTTGTCACTCCTTTCCTCGCCGGGGAATTCTTGACTTTCGCGAGGTTTCCGGCGATGGGCGCGGCGCTCGTGCTGCATTTGCGGACGCAGCGCCGATTATTCCTTTCCACTATCGGACCACGCGAAACCGCATGACATTTGCCGACCTCGGCCTCTCCCCGACCCTGCTCGAAGCGGTGGAATCTGCGGGCTATACCGTGCCCACCGATATCCAGGCCCAGGCCATTCCGCCGATCCTGATGATGAAGGACATCGTCGGGATCGCTCAGACCGGGACCGGCAAGACCGCCAGCTTCGTCCTGCCGATGATCGATATCATGGCCAGCGGCCGACGCCGCGCGCTGATGCCGCGCTCGCTGATCCTCGCCCCGACGCGCGAACTCGCGGCGCAGGTCGCGGAGAATTTCGAGAAATACGGCAAGAACCACGATCTCAAGCTCGCGCTGCTGATCGGCGGGGTCCAGATGGGTGACCAGATCAAGGCGCTCAACGATGGCGTCGACGTGCTGATCGCAACCCCGGGCCGGCTGATGGACCTGTTCGAGCGGGGCAAGATCCTGCTCAACGGCTGCGAACTGCTGGTGATCGACGAGGCCGACCGGATGCTCGACATGGGGTTCATCCCCGATATCGAATTCATCTGCTCCAAACTTCCCGAACAGCGCCAGACCATGCTGTTCTCGGCGACCATGCCGCCGCCGATCGAGAAGCTCTCGAAGAAGTTCATGAACAATCCCAAGCGGATCGAGGTCAGCCGCGCGGCGTCCACCAACAAGGACATCACCGCCTTCAAGATTCAGGTCCCGGCGCGCAAAAAGCGCGAGACGCTGGAATGGCTGCTGCGCAACGATCATGTCGAGACCGCGATCGTATTCTCGAACCGCAAGACCACGGTGCGCGAACTCAACAAGCACCTGCAGCGCGAAGGCTTCTCCAGCGGCGAGATTCATGGCGATATCGATCAGGGAACCCGCATCCAGGAACTGGAGCGGTTCAAATCCGGCGCTATCAATATTTTGGTCGCCAGCGATGTCGCCGCGCGCGGGCTCGATGTGAAGGGCGTCAGCCACGTCTTCAATTACGACACCCCGTGGCACCCGGACGATTACGTCCACCGCATCGGTCGTACCGGTCGCGCGGGAGCCAAGGGACGCGCTTTCACCTTCGTCACCGACGAGGATGCCGAGGCGATCGACAATGTCGAGAAGCTGACGGGTCACAAGATTCCGGTGTTCGGAAAGGGCGATGTCCGCGTCGATCTGAAGGACAGTGGTTCCAGCGCGGAACAGGACAAGCCCTCACAGGCGAAGTCCGCCGAAGACAAGCCGGCTGGCGAGAAGCCCCGCCGCGCGCGCAAGCCGCGCGGTGAAACGGATCGCAGCCGGCGGGAAAACCCGCAGGAGGCTCCGGCCAAACAGGACGCTCCCGCCGAAGAATCGGCCCGCGTCGAGACTGGCGAGGAGCGTCCCGCCAAGCCGCGCCGCGAGCGGGCGGCCAAGGCCGCTAAGCCCGCATCCCGGCCCGCGAAGTCGCAGCCTCGGGACGATGCTGCAGGCGAAGGCGAATGGAACGGGCCCAAGCCCGATTTCCTCGGCGTAGGTTTCCGCTGAGCGCCGTCCGCGGCCGGTAACGCTACTCCGCGAGCTTGACGAAGCTGTCGAGCACCCGCTTGGTACCGGCCTTCTCGAAGGCGATCTCGAGCTTGTTGCCGTCCTGATCGGCGACCGTCCCGTAACCGAACTTGTCGTGGAAGACCCGTGCGCCGATCGCGACATCGCTGCGCGGCTTGGCGGCGAAACTGGCCGCGCTGCGCTTGTTCTCCGCAACCCGGACCGGCTTGCTGTCGTAGCCGGTCGCCAGCGCCCGCTGCCAGCCGGGGCCGCGGGTCGCCGACTTGTCGGGGCGGGCGGTAGAGACATGCGCGAAGGGATCGTCCTGCTCGCTCCAGTTCGCGCGCCATAGGGAGGCGCCGCCGGTGAGCGTGGTTTCCTGCTCCACATGCTCGCTCGGCAATTCCTCGATGAAGCGGCTGGGGATCGAGCTGGTCCACTGGCCGTAGATCCGCCGGTTCGCGGCATGGAGGATGGTGCAGCGGCGCTTGGCGCGGGTGATCGCGACATAGGCGAGGCGGCGCTCCTCCTCGAGGCTGGCAAGCCCACCTTCGTCGAGCGCGCGCTGGCTCGGGAACACCCCTTCCTCCCAGCCGGGCAGAAAGACATGATCGAACTCGAGCCCCTTGGCGGCGTGCATGGTCATGATGGTGACCTTCTCGCCCTGATCGCGAGCGTCGTTCTCCATCACCAGGCTGACGTGCTCGAGAAAATCGGTGAGGCTGTCGTAATCCTCCATCGCCCGCGCGAGCTCGGAGAGGTTTTCCAGCCGCCCTGCGCTCTCCGGGCCGCGATCCTTTTGCAGCATCTCCTCGTAACCGCTCTCGGTCACGATCCGGCGCAGCAGGTTGGCGGGCGTCTCGCTCTGCGCGTTCTCGCGCCAGAGCAGAAACTGCTGGAGCAGGGCCTTGAGCGAATTGCGCGCGCGGGCGGGCAGTTCATCGCTGTCGCAAAGGTCTATCGAGGCGGCAGCGAGCGGCATGTCCGTGCGTTTCGCGTGGCGCCGCATGGCGTCGAGCGTTTTGGCGCCGAGGCCGCGTTTGGGCTGGTTGTAGATGCGTTCGAAGGCAAGATCGTCGGCGGGCTGCTCGATCACCCGCAGATAGGCGAGCGCATCGCGGATTTCGGCGCGTTCGTAGAAGCGGAAGCCGCCGATAATGCGATAGTTCAGCCCGATCTGAATGAAGCGGTCTTCGACCTCGCGCGTCTGGTATTGCGCGCGCACCAGGATTGCCACTTGGTCCAACGATGCGCCTTCGCGTTCGAGCCGCTCGATATCTTCGCCCAAACGGCGCGCTTCCTCGGGACCATCCCAGACGCCGATCGCCTTGACCCGGTCGCCTGCGGGCAGATCGGTCCACAGCGTCTTGCCGAGCCGCTGGCTGTTGGCATCGATCAGACCGGAGGCTACGGCGAGGATCTGAGGGGTAGAGCGGTAGTTCTGTTCGAGCTTGATCACCGCCGCGCCGGGGAAGTCCTTCTCGAACTTGAGGATATTGGCCACCTCGGCCCCGCGCCACGAATAGATCGACTGGTCGTCATCGCCCACCACGCAGATGTTGCGGCGCTCCTGCGCCAGCAGCCGGAGCCACAGATACTGGACCTGATTGGTATCCTGGTATTCGTCGACCAGAATGTATTTGAAACGCTGCTGATACTGCTCGAGGACATCGCGGTGCCGCCGCAGGATATTGAGCATGTGCAGCAGCAGATCGCCGAAATCGCAGGCGTTGAGCGTCTTGAGACGTTCCTGGTAGAGCGTATAGAACTGCTGTCCGCGACCATTGGCATAGGCTTCGTTCTCGACCGCATCGAGGTCGCCGGGATTGAGCCCGCGGTTCTTCCAGCGATCAAGCAGGCTCGCGAGCTGGCGCGCCGGCCAGCGCTTCTCGTCGAGATCGTTTTCGCGGATCAGCTGTTTGAGCAGTCGCAGCTGGTCGTCGGTGTCGATGATGGTGTAATTGCTGGCCAACCCGACCAGCTCGGCATGGCGGCGCAGCATCTTCGCGCCGAT
>JAHJPT010000327.1 GCA_018819685.1 Alphaproteobacteria bacterium | reverse complement strand
ATCCGACCTTCAAGGGGTTCTACATTCCCTGGCAGGTGCCGCTGGTCAGCCTCGCCGCGGTCGCGCTGATCCTCGCGCTGACCGGCTGGCTGGCCTTGCGCAATGTCCTCAAGACCGAACCCGCATCGGTGTTCCGGTGAACGGCGCCCCCCCAATCGGCGTGGCCACCGGCGCGGCGATCAGCACGCGCGGCGTGACCCGCGATTTCCAGGCGGGGCAGCAGAGCATCACCGTGCTCCACGGGATCGATCTCGATGTGAAGCCGGGCGAGCTGACCTATCTCGTCGGCGAGAGCGGCTCGGGCAAGACCACGCTGATCTCGATCATGTGCGGCATATTGTGGCCCACGCTGGGCGAGGTCGAGGTGTTCGGCACCGATATCTACCATCTCACCGACACCCAGCTGGTCGAGTTTCGTCTCAACAACATCGGTTTCATCTTCCAGCAGTACAATCTCATCCCCTCGATCGACGCGGCCTCGAACGCGGCGGTGCCGCTGATCGCGCAGGGCATGAACCGGCTCGAGGCACGCGAGCGCGCCATCGCGATGATGGAAAAGCTCGCTATCGGCGATCAGAGCGACAAACTCCCCAACCAGCTCTCCAGGGGACAGCAGCAGCGGGTCGCGATCGCCCGCGCGCTGGTCTACGAACCGCGGCTGGTGGTCTGCGACGAGCCCACCGCCGCGCTCGACGCGCGTTCAGGCCGACGGGTGATGGACCTGCTGCGCGAGGTCGCGGTAGCCGAGGATCGCGCCTGCATCATCGTCACCCACGACAACCGCGTCTTCGATCTCGCCGACCGCATCCTCGTTCTCGAGGACGGGCGGATCACCCATGATGGCACATCTATGCCGGAGGACCACTGATGGCCTTACTCCCCGAGAATTTCAGCTTTTCGCGTCAGGGCCTGCCGGTGGTCGCGGTGATCGCCCTGGTTGGGGCGGCGATCTTCGTCGGCTCCGGCCTGCCCGACCGCCAGCTCGAGGAACCGACCCGTGAGCCGCCCCGCGCAACCGGCGAACTGGCCGGTTCGCCGCGCGTAGCGGGAGCGGGGGTGGTCGAGCCGTCGAGCGAGACCATCCAGGTCGGCACGGCGCTCTCGGGTCTGGTGACCGATCTGCGCGTGCAGCCCGGAGACTATGTTTCGAAGGGGCAGCCGCTGTTCGTGGTCGATACAAGGGCGCTGCGCTCGCGGATTGCGGAGACCGGTGCTGCGGTCGGCGAGGCGCGTGCCGCCATCGCCGAAGCCCGCGCCGCGATCGCCGAAGCCCGCAGCGCCGAGGCGACGGCCGGGAGGCAGCTCGGGCTCTACCGCGAGGTCGAGGATCCCGCCGCGGTGAGCCGCGCCGAAGTCATCCGCGCGGAGGGCGAGGCGAATGCCGCGCGCGAACGGCGGCAACTGGCGGAAGCGCGGCTCGCGGCGGCGCAGGCCAGACTTGCCAGTGCGCAGGCGCAGGTCGGCAGCGCGCAGACCGAGCTGGACCGCGCCACCGTCCGCGCGCCGATCGCGGGCGAGATCCTCGCGGTCAACATCCGGCCGGGGGAATATCTCTCGACTATGGGCGGGAGCGGATCGCAGGCCTTCATCGAGATGGGAGAAACCCGCCCGCTGCATATCCGCGTCGATGTCGACGAGGAGCAGGCGCCGCGCGTCGCGCTCGGCGAGCCGGCCACCGTCTCGCCGCGCGGCGCAGCGGAGCGCCAGGTCAAGGCGCGCTTCGTCCGCGCCGAACCGCGCGTGGTGCCCAAGCGCTCGCTGACCAACAGCGCCGCCGAGCGGGTCGATGTCCGGGTGCTGCAGATCATCTACGAACTGCCCGATGCCGACGGGCTGTTCCGGGTCGGCCAGCAGGTCGATGCTTTCATTCCGGCGCGGGAAACCGCGGGACAGCGCGGCGAAGCGGGACCTGCGGCGAAATGAACGCTCGGCTTCTCGTCCTCGCATCGGCGCTGGCCCTCGGCGCCTGCGTGGCCGGCCCCGCGCCCGAGATGGATACGTCGCTCCCGGCCTTGCCCGAACGCTTCGCCTTCGCGCCGGATGCCGCCACCGGCGAATCGCTGGCCGCTCTGCTGCCCTCGGAGGATCCGGCCTTCAGGGGCCTCACCGCGCTTGCGCTGACCAACGCTCCGACGCTGGCCGAGGCCGTGGCCCGCATCGAGATCGCTCGTGCGGGTGTCGCCCGAACCGGCGCGGAGCGGCTGCCGTCGATCGGCGGCGATGCTTCGGTCACGGGGGTGCGGAGCAATCCCGACCAGTTTGGCGGCCCGCTTCCGCCGGGCGCCGCTGTCGATAGCGAACGACTTCGCTATGGTGCCAATGTGACCGCCAGCTGGGATATGGACCTCTTCGGACGGTTGCGCGCCCGCGAACAGGCGGCACAAGCCCGGCTCGACGCGGCGGGTTTTGCCGCTGCGGCCGTCCGCAACGCTCTACTGGCCGAAATTGCCGCCGCAACGATCGACTGGCGCACGCTTGCCGCGCGGCAGACCGCACTCGAACAGGACCTCGCCTCGGCCGAGGAATTGATGCGGTTGGCCGGGGTGCGCGAACGCGCCGGCATCGCCCCGGGCTTCGACCGGGTGCGCGCAGAAGGCGCCGCAGCGGCGAGCCGCAGCCGGATCGCCGCGCTGGCGAGCGAGCGCGCCCGGATCGCGGGGCGGTTGGTCGCGCTGACGGGTCAGCCGGGACAGCGCGTGGTGGAGGTATTGGCATCGTCCGCGGCGGAACCGGGCGAGCCGGCGCCGCCAGTGGCGCTCCCGAGCCGCTTGCTGACCAACCGGCCCGACGTGCTGGCTGCGGCGGCAACCTTGGCGGCGGAAGATGCCGAACTCGCGGCTGCGGCCGCGCGGCGGTTCCCGCAGCTGACTCTTTCCGCCACGCTCGGCCTGCTGTCCTTCGATCTGGGCGACCTGTTCGACGAGGATGCGGTGGTGGGCTCCGCAGGCGGGAGCCTGCTCGCTCCGCTGCTCGATTTCGGGCGCATCCAGGCCGATATCGACGCTGCCGCGGCGGGCAAGCGTCTGGCTTTCGCGAGCTATCGCGATGCGGTGTTCACGGCCCTGGGCGACGCGGAGGCGGCGTATGGTCTGATCGCTGCCGCCGATCGCGAACTCGCTGCCGCGCAGCAGGAGCGGGTCAGCGTCGATCGCGCAGCACGGCTGGCGGAGACCCGCTTTCGCGCGGGGCTGTCGGATTTCCTCACGGTTCTCGAAGCCCGGCGCACGGCCGACGCCAGCGGCGAACGCGCTGCCGCGGCGCAGGGCAGAGCGCTTCGCGCACGGGTGCTGTTGTGGCAGGCGCTGGGCGGGACTTCGCCGGTTGCAGCGGAAGAACCCCAGCCCGCGTTTCCGCGGACCGAGGCCCGATAGCCGTCAGTCGAACAGCTCTTCGAGGAAGGACTTCTTGCGCTTGGGCTGGCGATAGCCGGTGTTGCCGTAGCCGCGCGCCTGATCGTGGCCGTAGCCGCGCGGATCCTGCGGCGGCGGCGGAGCCGCTTGCTGCTGCGGCGCCGCGGCTTGCGAGTTGCGCTCGATGATCTTGTCGAGCTCGCCGCGATCGAGCCAGACGCCACGACAGGTCGGGCAATAGTCGATCTCGATCCCCGAACGTTCGCTCATCACCAGCGTGGCGCCATCGACCGGGCAGGACATTGCAGGGCTCTGGTCGTTCATTGCGATCGTCTCTCCATGATTGCTCGAAAACCCAAGATAGGGTCCTGCAGATGAATGACAATCGAAGCGGGCCACGCGGACCCGCTTCGGGGCATTCAGAAATCCGCCGAGATCGAGGCCTTGATCGTGCGCGGCGAGCCTTGCAGCAATGCCGAGGAAAAGGCGTCGAAGGCTGAGGCCCAGTAGCGTTCGTTGGCGATGTTATCGACGGAGAGCCGCAGCGTCACCGGCGTTGCATCGGCGACGAAGACGTAGCGCGCGCCGAGATCCAAGCGGGTCCAGCTGTCGAGCTTGAGCGTGTTGGCCTGATCGACCCATTGCTCTCCGGTATGGAGGATGCGCCCCGTCAGGGTGAAGCCGGGAGCGAAGCCCAAATCCCATTCGACATTGGCGTTGGCGGTGTATTCGGGAACGCCGGCCACCTGGTTGCCGCCGTCGAATTCGGCATCGTTCAGTGTCGCGCCGCCGATCAGGCGCAGGCCGGGTGCGAGTTCGCCGTTGGCGGTGAACTCCAGCCCCTCGTGCCGCTGGTCGCCGATATAGCCGAAGCTGCCGTCGGGCAGGATGCCTTCGCCGGGGCGCTCGATCCGATAGGCGCCGAGCGTCAGGAACATGTCGCCCAAGGCGAGCTTGCCGCCGATCTCGTACTGGACCGATTTGCGCGGGGCCAGCGTCTGGCCCGGATTGGTCACCGGTACGGCGGGGTCGATGGGTGCGGTCGCGCCGATCTGCAGCGCCTCGATCCGGTTGGCGTAGAGCGAGAGATTTTCAACCGGCTTGACCACCACCCCAGCTACGGGCGTGACCGCGCTTTCGTCGTAGGTCGTACCCGGAGTGCCATCGTAATTGATGTTCTCCTGACGGATGTCCTGCAGGCGCAATCCCCCCGTGATCAGGATACGATCGTTCAGCAGACCGATCGTATCGCTGGCAAAGGCGCTCCACAACCGGGTGTTGGTGATGGGATCGGGATCGCCGAGATTTCCGCCGACGAAGCCGCTCTGCGGCTGGCCGACCCGCGGCGTTGCGTAGAGATTGGTCGAATAAGGCGTAAACCCGCCGAGGAAATCGAAGGCGGTGCGGAACTCCTGCCAGTTGATGTTGCCGCCGAAATTGAATTCCTGCGTGATCGTGCTGCCGAGCGCAACGCGCAGGCCTGCCTCGATCGCTTCGTTATTGGTCGCGGCCGGAACCAGCAGCGCCGTCCCATCGGCCGCTCCGGTGGCGGCATCGGTCACGGTGATCCCGCCGTAGATCCCGTCCTCGCGCCCGTCGCGAGCGCCTGCTCGGGCGTAGAGCATGGCGTTGTCGGCGAGGTCGTATTCCAGGTTTACCGTGCCGAACACGTCGCGCAATTCGCTGTAGGTGAAATCCTGCGCGTAATTGGCGTCAGCTTGCGGCACTGCGGGTATCACGGCGGTCGCGATGGTCACCTTGGGACGCAGATTGTCGACCCGGATTTCCTGGAACGCGAGATCGAGTGCAGCGCGGAACGGGCCCGAATCATAATCGAGCGCACCGCCGACCACTGCGGTGCGGCGGTATTCCTCGTCGATCGAGGTTTCGCCGTCGCGATAGGCGGCGTTGATGCGCAGGCCCCATTCGCCGCCCGAGCCGAACCGCCGCGATACATCCACCGCGCCGCCGAAGCGGGCGGTCTCTTCAACACCGATCGTCGCGCGGAGAAAGTCGCGGGTTCCGGCGCGCTTGAGCACGAGATTGACATTGCCGCCCAGGCCCGAACCTCCGGGCGCCGCGCCGTTGAGGAAGGCGCTCGCCCCGTTCAGAACCTGAACGCTCCCGAACAGCTCGGGGGCGACCAGCTGACGGGGCGCGATGCCATAGAGGCCGTTCAGGCCCAAATCGTCGCCGAACAGCGGGAAACCGCGGATCACGAATTGCTCCGCCGCATTGCCGAACCCGTAGGTGGTGCGGATCGTCGGATCATTGTCGAGGACATCGCCCAGCGTCTGCGGCTGCTGGTTGAGGATCAGGCTCTCGTCGTAGGTGCGAATCGTGAAGGGCAGGTCTTCGGCGGGCTTGAGGCCCAGCGCGCCCGCATCGCCGGCATTGACCACTTCGGTGGCGTTCCGGGCCTGCGCAGTAACGACAATTTCTTCGGCCTGCTGCGCGAGCGCGGGCGGCGCGAAGGCGACAAGCGTGGTGGCGATAGCAAGGGCGGATACGCGCGGCAGGGGAGACATAGAATGGTGCTTTCTAAAGACGTGAAAAGGAGGAATCGGGTTGGCGGCGCAGCATGGCGCGAAGAATTGCGAGCGGGGCGAGGCCGAGCAGCACCCAGGCAGCGATATCGCGCCAGCCGTCGCCGGTGAGGCCCAGCACGAGTCCGGCGAGCGTCGCCACCGCCAGCGCCAGGGGCCAGAGAAAGATGCGCGCCGTCGTCTGGCGCGAAACGCGGCTCATGCGGGCACCCCCGAACGTGCGCCGCTGCGGATTTCCTCGATCCGCTGCTCTATGGAACGCGGGCTGCGCCGGAACCACAGCATCAGCCCGGTCCACAGCACCCAGATCGTCGCCAGCGTCAGCAGCGTCCACACCAGCTTGAGCGGCAGCCCGCCGTAATCACCGAAATGCAGCGGCTTCGATATCATCAGCGCCTGGTTGAGCGCGGGCATGCTGCGCGCATCGGTCAGGTCGCCGCTGGCGGCATCGACCAGCGCCGGGGTCAGCAGGTGCTGGGTCACCGGGCGGTCGCCCTGAAAAAAGATCGCGAAGTGGTGACCCGAGGACCAGTCGCCGCCGGGAAAGCCGATGAATTGCGGGCTTCGCCCGGGCAGCGCCGCCTGCGCCGAGGTCATCGCAGCGTCGAGCGAACCGTAGCATTCGGGCGGGAGCGGCGCGTCACCGGCATAGGCCGCGGTCATCGCGGCGACTTCGCCATCGCGCCAGCTCTCGATCAGCGGATCGGCGAAGGCGTTGATCGCCCCGGTCAGCCCGATCACGGCCATCCAGGCGAGCGCGACGACGCCGAAGAGATTGTGCTGGTCGAGCCGCTTGACCCGCTCGCTGCGCGCCTTGCGCACCGTCCCGAACGAGAGCCGTCGCATGAAGGGGGCGTAGAGCACGGTGCCCGAGACCAGCGCGAGCACGAACAGCAGCCCCATCGCGCCCAGCAGCCACATCCCCGGCTGGCCCAGAAACATGTCGGTGTGGAGCTGGAGCAGGAAATCCATCAGCGCGTTGCCCGGCGCGGGGCCAAGCGACGCCCCGGTCGCCCGGTCGAAGAACAGCAACGTCATCTCCGAACCCGGCGCATCGGGAGCGGGGCCGGTGGTGACCGTCAGCAGCGGGCTGTCCTGGCTGAAGGCCATGAACAGCGGCACTTCGCCGGGGCGCTCGGCCAGCGCGGTGGCGAGCATTCTGTCGAGCGGGAGCCCGTCTTCGGCCGAGGGCGCTCCCACCAGCGGGCTTTCGGCATCGCCGCCCATCGCGGCATCGATCTCGTCGTGGAAGATCAGCGGCAGACCGGTTGCGCACAGCATCAGCAAGAACGCCGTGCAGATCAGGCTGCTCCATTTGTGGATCAGATACCAGGTGCGGATGGTGCTGCGGCTCACAGGCGGCAGCTAGATGGGCGCGTCTATCGCGTCAATGAGAATAGCTCGCAATAGCATTAAATTGCGGGTCCGGCGACCCGCTGCTCTGCGGAGTTCGCTATCCGTGCAGGGACCGGAGCGTCGGCCTCCTGCCGATCCGCCGTGCGCGAGCAAGCGCGGTCGAACCCGTCGCCTTGGCGTTGTAGAGCGCTTCATCCGCCGATCCGTATAAGCGCTGCGGATCGCACGGCGCACCGGGCGCGGTCACCGCGATGCCGACCGACACGTCGAGCGGCAGAAAGTCCCCGTTCCAGGCGACCGGTCGCAAGAGAGCGCCCATCAACGAATGCACCGCATCCTCGGCTTCGCCGTGCGACCCGGCATCGGGTAGCAGCACCGCGAATTCGTCGCCGCCGATTCGCGAGACCAGCCGCGCCTGAGGGAAGGCCCGGCGCAGGCGTTCGCCGAAGGCGGCCAGACAGGCATCGCCCGCTGCATGGCCCCAGCGGTCGTTGAGCCGCTTGAAATTGTCCATGTCGAACAGGATCAGAGCGCCGCAGCGATCGCCTGCCGCCTGCCCGTCGACGCCATCAAGAAAGCGCTGGAATCCCACCCGATTGGCGATGCCGGTCAGCGGATCGCATTCCGCCTGCGCACGGAGCGCCTCCCAGCGCGCGCGGTCTTCGGTGATGTCCTGCTTCATGCCGTATAGCGTGTGAGCGCGCCCGCTCGATCCGCGGGTGGCGGCAGTAATCCGAATCCAGCGCTTGTCGCCATCGGGGCGAATGATTCCGGCATCCATCGTGAACCCCGAACAGGTCTCGATCGCCTTGCTGCGCTTGCGTTCGAGCAATTCGCGCGATTCTTCGTCGTAAAGTTCGAGAATGGCGCGGCGTTCGGGGGGGTGGCCGATAGACAGTCCGAAGATGTCGAACATGCCATCGGTCCAGGACAGCCGGTCGCTCGCGAGTTCGCACGACCAGGCGCCCATCGGGACCAGCGAGGCAGCCTGGTCATACAACTCCATCGAGTAGAGCCCGCCGTCGCCGAGACGCGCACGACCCACCTTTAGATCCCCCCGTGCGACAAACTGGTTCATCGGTTCCGCTCTTGCCCCCAAACTGCAGGCGCTGCCTGGAGGGCGGCCCAAATAGCAACGACGAGTCGACGGCAGGTTTAGACCGCATTGAGGCGGCTGGATTGTAAATTTCCGGCGGATCTGCATCCGGCTTCGTGCCATGACACCTTGCGCCCTGCCGCGCAGAGTGGGAACGCCGTTGCTCCCCGCGTTCGCAGTGGAGAAGGGGTCAGGGCATGGTGCGGTTGGTTCTGTTCAACAAGCCCTTCGAGGTGCTGTCGCAATTTACCGACCGCGGCGCGGAGACGGCGCGGCAGACGCTGTCGGACTTTATCGCCATGCCGGGTGTCTATCCCGCTGGGCGGCTGGACCGCGACAGCGAGGGCCTGTTGCTGCTATGTGACGATGGCCGGTTGCAGGCACGGATCGCCGACCCGCGCTACAAGCTCGCCAAAACCTATTGGGTGCAGGTCGAGGGAGAACCGGACGAAGCACCGATCGAGGCGCTGCGAGGCGGGGTGCGTCTCAAGGATGGAATGACACGGCCGGCCCGGGTCGAACGGATCGATCCGCCCGAGCTATGGCCGCGCGATCCGCCGATCCGGGTGAGGAAGAGCGTGCCCGATAGCTGGATCGAGGTGACCTTGCGTGAAGGCCGCAATCGCCAGGTTCGACGGATGACCGCAGCGGTGGGGCACCCGACGCTGCGGCTGGTGCGCTGGGCGGTCGGGGAGTGGACGCTGGCGGGTCTCGCTCCCGGTGAGTGGCGCGAGGTGACGGTCTGAACGGTGCAGTCAGCCGTTGGTGTCGAACGCCACGCTGCCCTGGTCCGCCAGGTCGGCGAGCAGGTCGATGACCGCGTCGGCGTTGGCCAGCTCCGGTTCGACCGACAGGCGATCCTTCGCACACAGCTGTTCGCCAAACTGGGCGGCGTCGCCGTGGCACTCGAAACCTTCGCCATCAACGTAGAGCATCAGCGCGCCCGGTCGCTCGCGAACGAAGGCAAAGCGGGTCGCCGGGTTGCGCAGCAGCGGAATGCCCTCGGCGAGGATGCGCTCGATTTCATCGCGATCGACCGGCTGTTCGGGCTGCCAGTCGATCTCGGGGTTCTTGGGTGCGGTGGCGTAGCGACCGAACCACCGGGCGAAACCCGCGCGGTCGCTTAGCTTCTCTGCCACCATGGCGTGCAGATCGGCGATCGCGTCGGGGGTGATCTCGCCGGGATTGTCCTGAAGCCCGAGGTCGGGATCGCGGTAGCGGTCGTCCTCGCCCTGCTCGCCCATTTCGGCCAGCAGGCTCTGCGCCCAGCCCGCGATCAGCTCGCCGCGCGACGGCGCGCGAAAGCCGATCGAATAGGTCATGCAATCGTCGCCGACCGCCACCCCGTCATGCGCGATCCCGGGTGGGACGTAGAGCATGTCGCCGGGTTCGAGCACCCACTCCTCGAGCGCCTCGAATTGTGTGAGCAGACGAAGGTCGGGGTGCGGCAGGAGTTCGGTCGCGGCATCGCAGCGGGCGCCGATCCGCCAGCGCCGCCGCCCCAGCCCCTGCACAAGGAAGACATCGTAATTGTCGAAGTGCGGCCCCACGCCGCCGCCGTCCTCGGCATAGCTCACCATCACATCGTCCACCCGCCAGTTGGGGATGAAGCGGAAGCATTCGAGCAGCGCGGCGACTTCGGGTACGTGGTGATCCACTGCCTGCACCAGCAGCGTCCACGGATCGCCGCCCAGCTCGCCGAAGCGCTCGGCGGGCAGCGGACCGTTTTCGAGTTTCCAGCTATCGCCGCTTTTCACCACAAGTCGCGATTCGACTTCGGGTTCGCAGGCGAGCCCCGCCAGATCGTCGGGCCGGAGCGGATTGCCCCAATGATTCCACGGATTCCGGATCAGCAGCGGGCGCTGCTGCCAGATATCGCTCAGAAAACCATCGATGTCGAAGCCCGAGAGGTGCATCGGCTTAGCCATCGCCCTGTTCGGTCGCCGCGAGCATGTCGATCAGATCGCGCGCCGCTTCGCGGTCGGCCGGGCTCTCGAAAGCTGCTTCGAGATCGGGCGCGGCACCCAATAGATGGAGCAGCGACCACAGCGCGAAACGCTTGCCGCGATCCTGTTCCAGCCCGAAATCGACCAGCATCCGATCGATGCCAGCCATCAGCCCGCCTGGTTGAATTTCCGCGATTGCGGAGGAGCCGAAATACCGATGGAGGAGATCGTCGAAGTCCATGTCGCGTGGCTAGACCTCTACCCGCTCAAGCGGCACCGCTGCGGGTGCCGGTCGCTCGGTGGATCCCCGATGGGGGGTAACACAGCCGAGCTGTTTGGTGCGGTCGAGAAGACTCGAACTTCCACGGCCTTGCGGCCACAACGACCTCAACGTTGCGCGTCTACCAGTTCCGCCACGACCGCACATGATCGAAGGGGCGTATTGCCGCCCCCGCGTCGGTAGGAGCGCGCCCCTAGCAGGGGGTTTGCGGGGCCGCAAGCGTTTTGCCGCACAGGTTCGCGCTTCCTATCTCGGTCCCGAAGCGCAGGCTTCCCAGCCTAGCGCGGAGCCCAGCCGATGTATGCGTATTCCGCAAGCTTGGGTACGTCGGTGGTTGCCTCGTTGATGGTCATCGATTCGCCGGGTGCCAGGCTATCCTGAGGCGGAGTGATTTCCCAGCTGTAGACGATCCGGTCGCGCGCATCGCGCAGGACGATCAGCAGCGGCGGAACCGACCGCGTTTCGCGCGCGGTGTTGGTCACGATGATCCGGGCGCCGAAATATTCGGTGCCGTTTGCGAGCGTGCGGCGCTCCTGCTCCTCTTGCGGGAATTCGATCCGCAGATCGGGTTCGCCCACGCCGTAAAGCGGTTTGTTGACGGGCAACCAGTCGGGCGGCCCGAAATAGGCGACCGCGGCCGCTGACCCCAGCGCCAGCGCCGCGAAGATGCCTGCAGCCCAGGTCCACAGCTTCACATAATTGCGGCGCGGTTTGAACGGCGGTTCGGAATCGAATTGCGAAACACCCTCGTCGAAGGTCGGGCTGGAGCGCCGCGCCGCACGCAAATCGTCATAGGGCGGATCTCCCTCGTCGAAGCTGGGGCCGCCGGCGAGCTCGTCATCGCGATCGCTCGTGCCCTGCAGATCATCGTACACCCGGGGCCGCGCGGCGGGTGCCGCGCGCGGGGGTGTGCGCTTACT